>JBMLOK010000169.1:0-8346 GCA_049243005.1 Bacteroidia bacterium
AATTCTAAACTGAATCTTATTTTTGGAAATCAACTATATCGATATACATACACACCATTCTTATAAACCAACTGATGATGTAATTTTTATCAGACAAGCTTATATGCACCCATTTATTCCGGAAGTTAAAAACTATTTTGTTTCAAAAGGACTTCATCCTTGGTATATCGAGCAAAAATTTGACGAAGATTTTTTTATTGAATTACTTTCAAATCCAAAAGTTCTAGCAATAGGGGAGTGTGGTTTAGATAGATTAAAACCTCAGTTTAATTTACAAATTGATGTATTTAAAAAACAGTTTGAAATCGCCAATCAATTGGGTAAACCAATGATTTTGCATATTGTAAAAGCATATGATGAAATTGAACTTTTAGTAAGGAAATCAAAGGTCCCTGTTATACTTCATCAATATTTGGGGAATGAAATTCAAACCAATAAATTATTAGCTAATGAGTTGATTTATTTTTCTTTTGGTAAGAATCTAAATCAACCCAAATCAATTTTAACTTTAAATCAAATTCCTTTAAATAGAATATTTTTAGAAACGGATATTACCTCTAAAAACATTAAAGATGTTTATCTTGAATTTGCTAATTTAAGGCAGTTAGATTTGATTCATCTTAAACAAATTTTGTACTTAAATTTTGAAAAAGTTTTTGGATTAATTCCATAAATAATCTTCAGGTGAATTTGCCAAATAGGCGAAATCCTCACCCAATTCCTTTACTTGATTTTCCCATAATTCTTCTGATTCCGAATCAAAAACTATTTCCGGATTTGAAGGGATTGTCCACCAGGCCTTTTGTTCAATTTCAATTTCAAGTTGATTCGGTCCCCAACCACTATATCCAATAAAAAATTTGAAATCAGTTTCTTTTGCTAAGCCTTTTTCGAACAAAATATTTACCTGTTCAATGCTACCTCCCCAATAAATTCCATTAGAAATTTCAATTGAATCTTCAATTAAATTTCCTAATCTATGTATAAAATGAAGGCTGTTTTCTTCAATTGGTCCACCATAAAATAAAGGGAAATCATGGTCAAGAATTTCCGGAACTAATTCACTACACATAAGGTTCATTGGTTTATTTAAAACAAATCCTACTGAACCTTCTGATTCATGTTCACAAATTAATACCAAACTTTTCCTAAAATTTAAATCAGTCATAAAAGGTTCACCAATTAAAACAGAACCTTTTGATGGTTTAAAATTGATTCCAATTTCTTTAATTTTCATTGATACAATTTAAGAAGATTCATTTGTTATTAAAATAGATTAATAGAACTTATTGATTGTTAGGTGTCTTTTTTTTGATGGATTCTTAATTCTCAATTTCGTTTAATTTCTTTTGTCTTTTTTGATTGTTATCAGATTAAATTTAATTGTTTGGTTATACCTTCGAGTTAATAAATATTGAGTTTATGATAACTAGTGAACAATTAGCCGCAATACGAGAAGATTATACCCTAAAAGAATTTAATGAAAAAGATTTAATTAAAAATCCTTTTGAACAATTCAAACAATGGTTTCATGAGGCAATTTCTGCTGAGGTAAACGAACCCAATGCGATGACCTTAGCAACAACTAATTTTTCAGGTAGACCAACTGCACGTATAGTTTTATTGAAGGGAATTAACGAAGAAGGTTTAATGTTTTATACCAACTACAATTCTGATAAGGGTAAACAAATGCAATCAAATCCTTTTGCTGCATTGGTGTTTTTTTGGCCTGAATTACAACGTCAAGTTAGAGTTGAAGGAAGTATAAAAAAGGTATCATCAGAGGAATCAGATGAATACTTCAAATCCAGACCCATTGATAGTCAAATTGGGGCTCACGCCTCTCCACAAAGTCAGCCAATAGAAGGCCGACATGTTATCACTGATAGATTAGAAGAATTAAAGAAATTATTTTCAGAAACACCCATTATTCGTCCAATTCATTGGGGTGGATATATTCTTGAACCAGATGTGTTTGAATTTTGGCAAGGAAGAGCCAGCAGGTTACACGATAGGTTTAAGTTTTCTTTAATCGAAGGCAATTGGGTAACTCAAAGATTAGCACCATAATAGACTTTAAGGTGGATTTAACTTTTTATTAACATGCTTTTAAATTTAGAAAAAATTAATATATTGCTGATTCAAGACCTTAACCCCAGAGCATGATTGATATTATTTTGGTAAGTATTTCGGCCTTTTTGATTGTAGTTTTTGCAATTCCTTCTATTATAACAGTTGCTAAGTTAAAAGGACTTTATGATAAACCGGATGAAAGAAAAATACATTCAAACAAAATACCCCGTTTAGGAGGTTTAGCTGTATTTATAGGTTTTGTATTATCAGTTTCTATTTGGGGTACATTTTCTGAAATGCAGGGTATTCAATATCTTCAAGCTTCATTGATACTTTTATTTTTTAGCGGATTAAAAGACGATATCATCATTTTATCTCCAATGAAAAAATTGGGGACTCAATTAATTGCGGCTGGTTTAGTTTCTTATTTAACTCCAGTAAGGTTAACAGATTTTCATGGAGTATTAGGGATTCATGAAATTCCATTGAGTGTTAGTATTCCCTTAACCATGTTTACTTTAATTGTTATAACCAATTCATTTAATTTAATAGATGGAGCTGATGGTTTAGCAGGTGGTTTAGGTTTATTAATGAGTCTTACTTTTGCAATCTATTTTGTTAATTCTGATGACCATAGTTGGGCGTTAATGGCTTTTGGATTAGCAGGTGCACTTTTGGGATTTTTGTTTTTTAATTATAACCCCGCCAAGATTTTTCTTGGGGATGCAGGCTCCTTAACTACAGGATTTTTACTTGCAATTTTTGCGATTCATTTTATTGAAATGAATATCTCTAATGTCAATAATATCAGCAGAATTGATTCTGCTCCCGGTATTGCGATTGCTATTTTAATTGTTCCACTTTATGATACTTTAAGGGTTTTCATTTTAAGAACAAGTAAGAAAAAATCTCCATTTCAGGCAGATAGAAACCATATTCATCATTGGTTAATGAGAATTGGAATGAATCACCGTGAGGTTAGTTTTACCCTGGTTGCAGTAAATCTGGTTTTTATTTTAGTAGCATTTTCCATTAAAGATAACCCTGCATATTTAGTTACTTCAATTATTGTTGGATTGTCAATTATTGTTGGACAAATTCCTGCATATTTCTACAGGCACAAATTATCTGATTTAGAAGCAGATGATTCAGCATTACTAGAATTACAGGAAAATTTAAAGGGGAAATCTAATCTGGTTAAATAATTAACTGATTCATTTAATTTCAGATTGTAGAAAATCTTTCATTTTTTGAAGTGCAATTGCTCTATGAGAAATTCTATTTTTCTCCTCTGAACTCATTTCGGCTAAGGTTCTTGTTTCGCCTTCAGGAACAAATATAGGGTCATATCCAAATCCATTAACTCCCTTCATTTCTGATATAATTGTACCTTTAAGTTCACCTTCAAAATAAAATGTTTGATTATTGATTATCAAACATATCCAGCTTACGAATCTTGCTTTTTTATTGGATTTATTTGATAATTCCGAAATAAGTTTTTCCATGTTTTTCCAGGCTAGCTTTTCAGGACCTGCATACCGGGCACTGTAGACACCAGGTTCTCCATTTAATGCCTCTACTTCTAATCCAGTATCATCTGCAAATACATTGAGCCCGGTAATTTTTGCGCAAGCCTGTGCCTTTATAAACGAGTTCTCTTTTAACGTTTCGCCGGTTTCCGGAATTTCTTCAATTATTCCAATATCATTTAAAGAATAAACATTAACTAATCCTTCTAATAGGGAGTTTATTTCTTTGACTTTATTCTGGTTATGACTCGCAAATATTAGTTTCATAGGATTTAAGCAAAAAACATTTTTTTCATAGCAACCCAAAGTTTTCCTTTAGCAACATTGTCATTGATGTATTCACTTAATGATTGTGCCTTTAAAATTCCAATGCCATGTAATAATGCCTGATGATGATTCTCCATTCTTAAATTATTCTTCGCCATATAAGAATCACATCCCCAGATAATAACTGTTTGAGGTTTTAACTGATTAAGAATTACGTCAAAACTAACATTGTCTTTTTCGGTATTGATGAACCAAATATCATCAAATGACTTTTTTAGACCTTTATCTAGGATGCCACTTAATAACTGTTTTTCAGGATCTGAAAAATAATCGTGTGTTTTACAATCACTAAGCATCAAGAGTTTATGTTGTCCTTTTCCCAAAGGGTTGATTTGTATGGAAAAATCTGTTTCTTTGACCCCGATTATTTCATCGAATAGGGGAAGCACAAACGCATCATCTATCTTTAAACCATTATTCATACCATGGCAATTTCGATAAAAATTAATAAAACACAGCAATCAAGAATTGATCAATGTGATTTTGAGAACATTGAGTTCGGAAAAATCTTTTCAGACCACATGTTTAAGGTGGATTATGTGGATGGCCAATGGCAAAATCCTCAAATTCTACCTTATGGCCCTATTTTAATGGCTCCTTCAATTTCAGCCCTACATTACGGACAAGCTATTTTTGAAGGCATGAAAGCTTTTAAAAACCCACAAGGTGACGCTTTATTATTCAGACCAATGGATAATATTGTTCGCTTAAATGAAAGTGCAGTTAGAATGGGAATGCCGGAAATTCCTGAAGAATTATTCATGGAAGGTCTTAGCACGCTAGTTTCTTTGGAAAAGGATTGGATTCCAACCAAAGAGGGTAGTGCTTTGTATTTAAGACCATTTATGTTCGCTACCGACGATTTTGTGGGAGTAAGACCAAGTAACAATTACAGTTTCATTATTTTTTGTTGTCCTGTTAACAGCTACTACCCAAAACCAATTAAGGTTTTAGTTGAAGAAAAATTTGTTAGGGCTTCTGATGGAATGGCTGGATTTGCAAAAGCTGCGGGTAATTACGGAATCTCTATGCTCCCAACCATGGAAGCTAAAAAGAAAGGTTACGACCAAATTATCTGGACTGATGGTAGAACTCATGAACATGTGGAAGAATCTGGTACAACCAACCTGTTTTTCATAATTAATGATGATACTGTCTGGACTCCTTCTTTAGATGGAAATATACTTAGAGGTGTAACCAGAGATAGTTGCATTAAGTTGTTAAAACAAAGAGGCTTAAAAATTGAAGAAAGAAAAATTTCTGTAAGTGAAGTAATTGAAGCTGCAAAATCTGGAGCTATGACAGATTGCTTTGGTACTGGAACAGCTGCAATTATTGCTAAAATTGCAGGTATTGGTTACAAAGGTGAAGATTATATGTTGCCGAATGCCGAAAACAGAGTTATTTCTAACTGGATTTATAAAACGATGTATGGTATTCAAACCGGTAATCACCAAGATGATTTCAACTGGGTTGTAAACCTTAAATAAAAAAAATAGCCACTAGTTAACTAGTGGCTATTTTTTTTTCTTTTAGTTTGATTAAGCTAAAATAGTATTCTT
This sequence comes from Bacteroidia bacterium, assembly GCA_049243005.1. Taxonomy (GTDB): domain Bacteria; phylum Bacteroidota; class Bacteroidia; order UKL13-3; family UKL13-3; genus CAISCU01. Next base: position 5,492 of record JBMLOK010000169.1, read on the forward strand.
ACATGCTTCAAGAATTCTTTGAGCATTTTCATCAGAATCACTTTCAGAATAAACCCTTAAAACTGGTTCAGTTCCACTTGCACGAATCATTACCCATTCTCCATTTCCTAAATGGAATTTAAATCCATCCAAATCTTCAGTTTTTTCAATTTTGTAATTGCCAAACTGAGTATATTTTCCTGATTTACAAGCAGCTAATACGTTTTGTTTAATTTCTTCAGTGATATGTAAATCAATTCTTCCCATTGAGAAAGAACCAACTACATCATAAACTTCCTGAATCAATTCATCCAGACTTTTGCCGGTTTTTGCCATGAATTCCCAAAGGGTTAATCCAATCCAAATACCATCTCTTTCAGGAATAAATCCTTTAATGGCAATACCGCCACTTTCTTCTCCACCAACCAAAACATTCTCTGTAACCATTTTCTCGCAAATGTATTTGAAACCAATTTTAGTAATTTCAATTGGTAATCCGTATGCTTCTGCAAGTTTTGTGATTTTTGATGTAGCACTAAAGGTAGTGATTACCTTACCATCCATTTTTTTGTACTTATGCAAATAATGCACTAGAAGTAAAATGATGTGGTGAGAATCTACAAATTTTCCTGCTTTGTTATAAAGTCCAATTCTATCTGCATCGCCATCAGTAACTAAACCGCAATCTATTTCTTCACTAATTCTGATTAACTCACTGAATTCACCTAGATTTTTATGAATAGGCTCAGGAGCTTGTCCATCAAAACCTGGATTGTAATCACAATGTAATAAAGTAATTTCAGGGAAAATTCTTCTCATTACATTTTGCCCTGCACCATACATGGCATCATAGGCAAATTCCATTCCTGAACTTTTAATTAGTTTTAAATCGAATTTAGATTCAACTTCATTTACATACAAAGTTTCTAAATCTACATATTCAATCATTCCTTCAGAAACCAATTTATCAATTGATTTTGTAGGTAAATCAACCAAATGATTTGGAATTGCACCTTCAACTTCATCAATTACTGCAGGACTTGAAGGTCCGCCATAATGAGCTTTTAATTTATAACCATTGTATGCAGGTGGATTGTGACTAGCAGTTAAAATAATACCCAAAGAAGCACCAAATTTTACAGCACCCAAACTAATCATTGGAGTAGATACAAATCCTTTCGCTAATTTAACTTTTATTCCATTTGCACACATTACTTGTGCAGTTGATTCTGCAAATAATTCACCTGCAAATCTGCAATCGTGACCCAAAACAACTGATAAATTATTTGGAAAATTTTTCTTTAAGAATTCAGCAGTTCCTTGTGCAACTCTTTTTACATTATCAACGGTAAATTCATTGGCGATAATTCCACGCCATCCATCGGTACCAAATTTAATTACGTACATAATATCTTTATTTATTGAAATAATACATTGGGTTCAACTTACAACTTTTCATATATAATGCAAAATTATGATGAAAAATTAAAGTGTTAAACAAAAGCATTTTCTCCCGTAACATCCATGCCTGTAATCAATAAATGAATATCATGTGTACCTTCATAAGTTACAACTGATTCAAGATTCATCATATGACGCATAATTGGATATTCACCTGTGATTCCCATTCCACCAAGCATTTGACGGGCATTTCTTGCTACATTTAAAGCTAAATCAACATTGTTTCTTTTAGCCATACTGATTTGTGCAGGAGTTGCTCTTCCTTCATTCATTAAAACACCTAATCTCCAAGTAAGTAATTGTGCTTTTGTGATTTCAGTAATCATTTCAGCCAATTTCTTTTGTTGTAACTGGAATCCTCCAATTGGTCGTCCAAATTGAATTCTTTCTTTGCTATATCTTAAAGCAGTATCATAACAATCTAAAGCAGCTCCAATTGCTCCCCAGCTAATTCCATAACGTGCAGAATTTAAACAAGTCAATGGTCCTTTTAATCCTTCAACATTTGGAAGAATATTTTCTTTTGGAACCAATACATCATTGAATACCAATTCTCCGGTAGCACTCGCTCTTAAACTCCATTTGTTATGGGTTTCAGGAGTAGTAAAACCTTCCATTCCACGTTCAACTATAATTCCTTTAATTTTACCATCATCATTTTTTGCCCAAACAACAGCAATATCAGCAAATGGTGCATTGCTAATCCACATTTTTGCACCATTAAGAATTACATTTTTACCATCACCAGCATCTTTAAAATTGGTTGTCATACCAGCTGGATTTGAGCCATGATTTGGTTCAGTTAAACCAAAACATCCCATTAATTCACCTTTAGCTAGTTTCGGAAGATATTTATGTTTTTGTTCTTCTGAACCGAACTTATAAATAGGGTACATTACTAAACTACCTTGAACCGATGCAGTGGATCTAATTCCTGAATCACATCTTTCCAATTCTTGCATAATAATACCATAGGTGATATAATCTAGTCCACCACAGCCATATTCTGCCGGTAATTGCGGGCCAAATGCTCCGGCATCTGCCAATCCTTTTATTATATGATGAGGGAATGCAGCTTTTTGTGCGCAATCTTCAATAATAGGGGAGAGGTCTTTTTTTACCCAGTCACGGACAGTGTTTCTAATTAAGATGTGTTCTTCTGTTAGAAGTTCATCCATTAAATAGTAGTCGTGGTGCTGGTAAGCGTCGGTTTTGTTCGAGCGAATAAAAGAGTTTTCTGCATTCATATGTTTTAAACATTTAAAGTCCTTATGAAGTTTCAATAATCAGACTTTTTTTCTTGCTGCGAAATTAGCTTTTTTGTACAAGTAAAAAATAAGCAAATGAAGCTTGAGACAAGATTAGAGGGAATGGAATTTCATGCCTTTCATGGTTGGTACCCTGAAGAGGCTAAA
>JBMLOK010000170.1:0-2003 GCA_049243005.1 Bacteroidia bacterium
ACAACATCCAGAATTTTGCTTTGGTTCGATTCAATATCAATATACAATTTTCCATTGGTAGGATTAGGATAAAGATTCAATAAAACACCTTCTTGTAATTCACCGCTGATACCTAATGTTTGAATTGTTTTTTTGATAGCAGCATAAGCATTCACTTTTCCAAATCCCCAGCGTGTTGGGTCGGGAGTAGGGGTGGTGAAATTATCGATGATGGCTGTTTCTGCCAGTATTTGCTTTAATCTTCCCGGATCAAGTTTTGGATTTACTTGTAACAACAAAGCTACAATTCCACTCATCATTGGTGATGACATAGAAGTACCACTAGCTTCTGCATAATAATAATCTCTGTTGTTTGTTGGAGATGTATATTTAGCTACACTTTGATCGTAATTACCACCACCTGGTGCATAGGATACATCATAAGAATTAACAGCAGATGCCAATGTCATACCAGGCGCTGCAATATCAGGTTTGTTTCTTCCATCGGCTGTTGGTCCATGACTTGAGAATGGAACAATTCTACCTGTTTGCGTATAACCTGAATAACTCATATTACTTCCTGCAAGGTTTCTCCAGCTTACTTTTGAAGCATATGCAGCAACAGTTAAAGCATTTTTGGTACAAGCCATTTCTCCTAAAGTATAACTGTTATCACCATTCACAGCCCATTTAAAACCATTGTTTACAAAGTTTCCTTCATAGCCAACATATTCATGTACAAATCCAAGCCAGGCATTTACTCGTCCTTCACTCGAAAGAAGTTTCATCAATAACTTGTCGTTTGTTTTGCTGAATAAATCAACAAAAATATGAGGCCTGCCATTGTGATCGGCAGCAGTCGTGGAAATGGTATAGAAGCAAGTATCTCCACTGCTTCCAATTAAATAAGAAGATTGATTTAATTTAGTTAAACAGAATACTTCAGTTTTAGATGAAACCAAAGTGTCTTTCATTAAACTAAGTTCTAAGCAAAACTGTTTGGTTGAATCGCCCCAGATATCAAGCCATGTGCGTTTTTCTCCATTGATGCTTGGGAAGTCGATAAAGGAATTTACAACAGTATCAACTGCCGAAAAATCTTTTTGAAGATGTAAGTTTTCTTCACCATTGTTACCCGCTGATAGAACAAAAATTCTGCCTTCTCCTGTTAATAAATCACAAGCCTTACTAAATAAGGATGAACCATCATTTGGACCAATTGAACAGCCCCAGCTTAAGTTTACTACAGCAGGTTTGTTTTGTTCTTTTGCATAATTGAAAATATAATTGATACCATCTAAAATGCTCGACATTCCCATGCCTTTCCACTCAGATTTTTCAGGACGAATACCTACAAAAACCAATTCACTTTCATAAGCAATACCTCTGTATTTTTTGTTGTTAGGACCAATATATCCGCTACCTCCGGCAATTCCACCTACATGTGTTCCATGCGAAAAACTATTAATTTCTGAACCTTCTTTTATCATGTCAGAAGTATCAGTAATTTCATTTCCATAAGTATAGCCTTTTGGTGGAGTTCCATCATTTTTTTGCTCCCATATTTTTTTGATACGTAATCGAGTTCCGGTTGTATCATAAAATGTTGGATGGGTATAATCGAAACCTGCATCAATAATTCCTACAACTACATTTTTTCCTGAATATATAGCAGGTAAATTAATGCCATTATGAATTGAATCAACCCTTGTTACTCTTCTGGCAGCATCCATATTAAAACCAACAGGTTCATCGAGCTGAATGGCTTTGATGTTTTTTAGTTGTACGAAATTTCTGATTTGAGCAACCGGAATTTGTACCGTTCTGTAATTGCCAATTTTAGTGCCAACAGAAACACCATATTTTGAAAAAAGACTTTCATCAAAATCAGCATTGATTTCAATGATAGCACCCATAAAAACCTGACCATTGTGTTTGTTCAAAACAATATTTGAAGCAGCGTTTTCATTTTTTAACAAGTACTGACGAAGATTTGCAGAAAGATGTGCCTCCTGAGCAAAACC
>JBMLOK010000171.1:0-3689 GCA_049243005.1 Bacteroidia bacterium
TTAGTTTTAATAATCTAAATGCAAGGTTTTAAGAACAATTGCTTAAAAATCCTTGATCAAGTAAAATTAGTTTTCAAATTATATAAAGACAGAAACAAGGCCATCTTTGTCGTTGCTGCCAAATTGAAGTATTATACATACATCTTAAACAAAAAATAGAAATAACCCAGTTTAATACCGAGGCAATTTTGTTTAGGCCAATTTATTGGACTTTAACAAAATACATTCGGTATAATTTGGCAGCGTCTAAAATCTGACCTGTTTCTGTCTTTTTCAGCAGGCCCTATTTAATCAAAAAACACACTTGCTTTATCCTAACAAGTGTGTTTCTTATTGTTTAATTTTATTTGATTCGATATTCAAAAACTCAGTTAACAAAACCTACTATTCCATCTGTAAGGAGCTTTTTAATCCTGAATCATGAAGAAACTTTTCTTTCTTCATTAATTCAATATCAGAATTCATCATATCTTCAACCAAACCTGCTAAATCGTATTTAGGTTCCCAACCCAATTTTGTTTTCGATTTGGTTGGATCACCAATTAATAACTCTACTTCTGTTGGGCGATAATATCTTGGATCAACAGCAACAATTTCCTGACCAATGCTTAGTTTACAAAAATCGAAAATTTGTCTTTGCTTTAATTTTTCTTCATTTAATCCTGCCACAAAACCAATCTCAGATTCGGCTTCACCTTTAAAACCAATTTCAATTCCAATTTCATTAAATGCCATTTTAATAAAATCACGAATAGAGGTTGTAATACCTGTTGCAATCACATAATCTTCTGCCTTTTCTTGTTGTAGAATCAAATACATAGCTTCTACATAATCTTTTGCATGTCCCCAATCTCTTTGGGCATTTAGATTTCCAAGGTATAATTTATCCTGTAATCCAATGGCAATTTTGCTTGCTGCTCTTGTAATTTTTCTGGTAACAAAAGTTTCACCTCTATTAGGACTTTCATGGTTAAATAAAATGCCATTACAAGCAAACATATCATAAGCTTCTCTGTAATTAACCGTAATCCAATACGCATATAATTTAGCAACTGCATAAGGAGATCTTGGGTAAAACGGTGTGGTTTCAGATTGAGGAACAGCTTGCACCAATCCATATAATTCTGAAGTAGATGCCTGATAGATTTTGGTCTTTTTTGTTAAACCCAATAACCTTACTGCTTCCAAAATTCTTAATGTTCCAATTCCATCGGCATTGGCGGTATATTCAGGAGTTTCAAAACTAACATGAACATGACTCATAGCAGCCAAATTGTATATTTCATCCGGCTGAGTTTCCTGAATAATTCTGATTAAATTGGTACTATCAGTTAAATCACCATAATGCAATTTAAGCCTTAAGTGCTTATCATGTGGATCTTGGTACAAATGATCAATTCTATCAGTATTTAATAAACTACTTCTTCTTTTTACTCCATGAACAAAATAGCCTTTATTTAAAAGAAGTTCAGCTAAATAAGCCCCATCCTGACCAGTTATTCCGGTGATTAACGCAACTTTTGTCATTAAATTGATACTGTTTTATATGATTGAATATTATCTAAAAACCATTGATAGGTACTAAAAATACCATTATTCAGTTGAATTTCATGTTTCCAACCTAAAGCATGCATTTTACTTACATCCATCAATTTTCTTGGAGTACCATCAGGTTTTGAACTGTCCCAAACAATACTTCCTTTATGCCCAACAACTTTTTGAATTGTTAAAGCCAATTCATGAATCGTATTATCAATGCCGGTTCCAACATTGTATAAGTTATCAGGTAAAACGTTTTCTACAGCAAACAATACAGCCTTTGCTAAATCATCTACATGTAAAAACTCTCTCATCGGAGTTCCAGTTCCCCATAATACCACTTCTTTATGACCTTCAATTTTTGCCTCATGAAATTTACGAATCATGGCCGGCAATACATGTGATGTGGTTAAATCAAAATTATCAAACGGACCATATAAATTGGTTGGCATTAAACTTACATAGTCTTTACCAAATTGTTTTCGAATGGCTTCACAAGCTTTTACACCTGAAATTTTAGCAATTGCATACCATTCATTTGTTGGCTCCAAAGCACCAGTCAGTAATTCTGTTTCGTTCATCGGTTGATTAGACAAACGAGGATAAATACAAGAACTACCAAGAAAAATAAATTTATTAACTCCATTCATGTGTGATGCATGAATAAGGTTATTTTGCATCTGCATATTATCCATCAAAAACTGATATGGATAAGTTTGATTGGCTAAAATTCCGCCAACTCTAGCTGCAGCATCAATAACAATATCAGGCTTATGAAATTTAATGAATTGTTCTACTTCCAATTGGTTTCGTAAATCAAGCTCTTTGCTCGACAAGCCAATTATTTGCTCATAACCATTTTTTAATAAATTTCTTTTGATTGCAGAACCAACCATTCCATGTTGACCTGCAACGAAGATTTTTTGATCTTTTTTCACTGTATTAAAGTTTCACTTGTAGGATAATCCTAAATTCATTTTTTCAATCTTAAATTATATTTCATTATTATTTTAGATTGAAATGAATGATTGATATCGTTTAAATTTTAGCAGCTTCTTTTTGTAATAATTCCTTCTTCACCGGAACAACACCAATTTCTTCACAAACCAAACCACCAGCTAAATTAGCAATGCTAGCAATTTCTTTGTTTGTGAGACCTAAAGCCAAACATAAAGACGCAACACTAATTACGGTATCTCCAGCCCCACTTACATCCGCGATTTTTCTGATATGTGCAGGAATGTATTCAAATTCTGTTCCATTGCTAATCATTACTCCTCTTTCGCTTAATGTTACCATGATATTTTTAATTTCCATGGTATTCATTAATTCAAGAACAGCAGCTTCAAATGAAACTTTATCAGATGGATCAACATCTTTTTTGAAACCTTCTTTTAACTCTTTCAGATTTGGTTTAAACAAATCAACTCCCTTATAATTTAAGAAATTTCTCTTTTTAGGATCAACTGCTACTTTTTTACCCAATTTATGAGCCTCTTGTACAATTTGAAGAATTAATGATTCTGTGATTACGCCTTTGTCATAATCTTCAAAAATTACAACATCGCAAGCAGGCAATAAATCATTTATAATTCTATGGCTCAACAAATAAGTATCATATTCTGTCAAGGGAGTGGTAATTTCCTGATCAATTCTCAACATTTGGTGATGGTGAGCAATTACCCTTGTTTTAGTAGTTGTAATTCTTTCCTTCGATTGAATAATTCCGGAAAGTCCGATATGTTCTTTTTCCAGCAATTCCAATAAATCTTTTGCTTCCGGATCTTCTCCAATAACTGAACACAAAATCGGTTTTGCACCTAGTGCCACTAAATTCATAGCAACATTTGCTGCACCACCTAATCTATTGTCTTTATGAGTAATAGCAACAACTGGAACAGGTGCTTCAGGAGAAATTCTATCTACAGTGCCCATTAAATAGGCATCAATCATCACATCACCTATAACCAAAACTTTAAGACCTTCAAATTTCGAAACGATATCTTGCATAAAATTCACGAATAAGGCTGCAATTTAGTTGATTTTAAAGAAAAATCTTCACTCCTAAACTTCGATTAAGAAATATCAGTTTAAATTAAAATCGTTTTTAGTTGAACCATTTTGCCGGTTCAGACAACTAAATGAGAATA
>JBMLOK010000171.1:3789-7921 GCA_049243005.1 Bacteroidia bacterium
TATAATTTCACAAAAAAAGAGGGATTTTCTTCAGGAGTTAGAGCAATGGGAGATTCTTCAACAATTGGATTTTTTGCAGGTGGATTTCCTTATCAGCCGAGTTTAAATAAACTGCAATTTTATTACCGATTTGAATCTGAAATGAATGATACTGCCTTTGCATCATTTGCTATATATGACGAAAATGAAGAAGAAATCTATAAAGCAGATTTTAACCTATACGTTCATAGTTCAGGATACAAGGAAGTAAACAAAACCATAGAATATCCATCAAGCAAAATTGCGGCCTATGCAGTTTTATCCTTTTTAACTTGTAAACCCGAATCAGAACCACATTTAGGTTCAAGATTATTAATTGATGATATTAGCCTTTCATCAGTAAATTTTATTCAGGAAACATCAATTGGTGGTATTCGATTCTATCCAAATCCAATTAAAAACAAAGTTTATATTGAATCAATTAATGGTGAAAATTTTGATGAAATAAGTGTCTTTAATTTAGATGGCTCGCTTGTTTTTAGTTCTTCAAACACAGAAGAAATCGACTTAAGCAATTTAAAACCGGGTATCTATTTTGTCAAAGTTAGAAACCAAAAAAATTCATTCACCAAAAAGTTGATTAAAGAATAAATCAGGTTTAATTAAGAATTTCATAATCCTAAATGGGATTATTTGCTAATCATAGATACAATCCTCAATCATTTTCAGTAAAAATTTAACTGGAATTAGTCAACTAAACTGGCCCAAAATTGAACAAAGCCAATATTTTCTTATTTTGCAAATGAAATTCAAAAAGAAAATGAAGTTTATTTACTTTCCTGTTTCGATTCTATTATTATTTATTTCTGTTAATTCATTTGCTCAAAATGAAGTTTCAGGAAACATTCATATCATAAAAAAGTCTGCAGATATTAACTTATCTGAAATTACAGATTTGCCTGATGCAAGGATTATCTCCTTGGCACCGGCACCATTAAATGAAACCAAACAAATTAAATTAGACCTAGATAAAAAAAGGTCAACATTTATAGCAAATCAACAAACTGCTTTGTTAAAAAAAGGTGCAGCAGTTTCACCTAAACTGAGTAATAATTTCAATGGAAATGTAACACAGGGAACACCAAATGATAACGATTTTGCTATTTCGAATGCCGGTTTGATGATGAGTGTTGTGAATCAAAATCTAAATGTTTACAACGATACAGGTAGAATGATTTTTGGCAGAACTTTAGCTTCAATTGCTAACTCATTAGGCGCTTTAAACAGAACCTACGACCCAAGAGTAATCTATGACCCGGATCAGGATAGATTCATTTTAGTTTTTCTACAAGGTTCAAGTAGTGAAGATACCAGAATTATTGTGGGATTCAGTAAAACCAATGATCCTACAAAAACATGGAGTTTTTATACAGTGCCGGGTAATATAACCAATGATAGTACTTGGAGTGATTACCCGATTCTTTCCTTAAGTAAAGATGAGTTGTTTATTACAATCAATCGTTTAAAAGACAATACTTTTTGGAAAAATGGATTTTTAGAATCTTATATCTGGCAAATTGATAAAATGAATGGTTTTAATTCTGATACAGCATTAACCACCAAAAATTACAATAATATTCAATACAACGGCAAATCAATCTGGAGCATTTGTCCTGTAAAATATGCCCATCATTTAGAAGGACCTGGAATGTTCTTTTTATCACATCGTCCTTCTGATTTAAGCAATGATTCTGTATTTGTACATTATATCTCAAATACCATAAAATCAGGAAATGCCACTTTAACAACTAAAGTTTACAAAAACCCAGTTGCTTATGGTTTGCAACCAAATGCACTTCAACCTAATGGCAAAAAACTTCAAACCAATGATGCCAGGGTTTTGAGCGCTATGTCGGTAAATGGGATGATATATTATGTAGGAAATACAATCGACCCAAATCTGTTTTCACCAGCAGTTTATTTTGGAAGGATTGAAGAAACCTGGACCAATCAACCAAAATTATTCGGACAAATTATCTCTTATGATTCGCTCGATTTAGGTTATCCGAGCATTAGTTATGCCGGTTCAGGTCAAAATGGTGACCATAGTTGTATGATTACATTTTCACATGTATCAGCCAAATATTTCCCGGGAACATCGGTTGTTTATGTAGATAGAAATTTTAATTTAAGTGCACCATTATTCGTAAAAAGAGGAGAAGGAAGTATTGCTTTATTAGGAGATACAGTTGATAGATGGGGCGATTATACCGGCATCCAGATGAAATTTAACGAATTGGGTGTTTGTTGGCTAAATGGTTCTTATGGAAATGTAAGTGGACAAAACAGAACATGGATTGCCCGAATTGTGAGCCAAGACCCATTATTAGGGGTAAAAGAATTTTCTGAATTAAAGGATTTTAAATTGTATCCAAATCCTGCAAACCAAGAAATTCAGGTTCAGTTTCATGCCAATGAAAAAATGCTTGTAGATATTGTTTTATGTGATTTACAAGGAAAAGAAATTCAAATCATGAATAAAGATTGGGTTAAATCAGGACTTAACGAATTAAGAATGAATACCGGTTCAATTGAAAATGGCATGTATATTGTAAGAATTAGAAATCATGAAAAAACTATTTTCACTCATCGCTTGCTTGTTGCTCATTAGTTTGATTTTTTCTTGTAAATCAAGAACGAAACAAACTAATAATCCTCAAAAAGAAAGTTTAGAAAATCCGAAACCATTGATGGAATCAAAAACAGATTCGTTAAAAAATTATTTGGATGAAGAAAGAGCCAGAAGGTTAAAGAAATAAAAAAAGGCAATTCGAATTATATAAAATTTGAATTGCCTTTTTTTATGATTGAAATTTTATCCTTTAAAACTTCAACTCTAAATCTTCGAGAACTTTGTTTTGAAGAATATGTTCTTCAACTATTCTTTCTACGTCTCCAATTTGAACTTTACCATAATAGGTTCCTTCAGGATAAATAACCAAAGCTGGTCCATTCTGACAAGCATCCAAACAACCACTTCTTTGGGCTCTAACTTTTCCTTTTAGACCTTTTTCGGCTATCACTTCTCTAAATTTTTCAACCAAAGCCATACCTGCAACTTCTCCGCAGCAAGCCTTTCCTTCTGGCTTTTGATTAGCACAGATAAATACATGTTTTTCGAATCTCATTTTAATTTAACAATAATAAATGGCCACTGTTTTTATCAGGATTTATCCTTCTGATTCCAGGAGCCGGTAAGTGAACAAAATCTGCTATTTTTAAAAGTGTTTTTACACTTTGTTTTTTTGTTTGAATGGCATTTAAATTCCAATCTAAACCGATTACAAATTTACGTTGAATTTGTCTATTTGTATTTAATCTTAGTTGATCAACTTCCGAAAATCCATCAACACCATAAGCAATTCCAAGGTTTAAACCTTTTGGCCAGAATTGCCTTTTATTTTTCGATAATAAATTATGCATATCAGCAGTGAGCCAATACATATGTCCATCATAATCAGCAACAAATTTCCAGTTTTTAAAATCTACATCTCTATAATATTGTGATGGGAAATAACTAAACTTAAACTTGAAATTATTCATGACCTGGAATTCATCTTGTAAAACACCATATCCAACTCCTAACAAATTGGCTATTAAATCTTGAGGAGAGAAATTATAAGAGCTAAATCCATCACCAAGTTCAATACTTAAAGCCCAAAAAGCAGGCATTGAAATACTTACAAATCTTCTTGTCTTTTTTGAAAATTTACCATATTTCATTAACTCATTAATTGAATGATAATAAAAATAAGAGGTAAAAAAATGTCCGACCTTATCAATTCCTAAACTATAGTTATTCAATCCACCATCAGAATAAATTCTAAAATCATGATAATCGTCTTTCCACCACCAATGGTATTCCAGAATTGTACTTGCAGTTTGTTGAGTAATTAATCCGGCGGCAATCCAACGTTTACGGGCAGCAAAAGAATCGTTTTCTAACTTATTTAATTCATCACCAAACAAATTTTTATTGAAGAATAAAATCAGAAATAATAAAAAAAATACAACTTTAGAATTCTGCATAAATACCTGTACTGATTAAGTTTCTATTACTTCTGTAAAATTGTCCGCGTTCATCTGCACCGCT
>JBMLOK010000172.1:0-5206 GCA_049243005.1 Bacteroidia bacterium
GTTCGTTTTTTAATTCAGAGTTTACTTCAAATTAATAGCAGCAAGTTAAAACACAATAAGGTAGAGGCTTTAAATAAAAGTATTATCAACTCATCTTTGAATGCCATTTTTATTTCAAGAAATACCGGTGAATGTGTCCTCTGGAATTCTCAGGCTGAAAAAGTGTTTGGCTGGAAACCTGAAGAAATTATTGGACAGAATTTAGCAGAGAAATTATTGCCGGCTCGATTTTTACCAAGAGTGAAAACTCAAATCAATTATTATCAAAAAACAGGAAGAGGAGCTATATTAAATAAGGAAATATTCTATATTGGAAAACATAAAAATGAGAAAGAAATTTCAGTTGAATTAATTATTACTTCTACAAAAATTGAAGATGAGGATATGCTCATATTTTTTGTTAGAGATATTTCGGCTATTAAAATGCAATTGAAAGAAATCAAACAAAAAAACAAAAAACTAAAAGAAATATCCTGGTTACAATCGCATGTAATTAGAGCTCCATTGGCAAATATTATGGGTTTAGTAAGCATGTTAGAGGAAGAAGTTGCAGATTCTCTAACAAATGAACAATTAATAATTTTTCAACTCATTCAAAAATCTTCAAATGAATTAGATAGTGTTATCAAACAAATAACTGATAGAACAGCATATTTAAATAATTAATTACTATAGATTTAATCAAAAAAAAGGGTCGATATTTAGTTAAACATCGACCCTTTTTTATGATTAAATTTTATTGATAATATGCAGCATTTTAGATTTTCAAAAAGCCTTAATCTACTTTTAAGTTATAATCCATTCTAGCTTGTATTCCTTGCATTTTAGCAGCACCTTGAATTTGTTTCAACCAGGTATAATTTTCACCCAATTCATTTTTCAAAAGGTATAAACTTGCATTGTCTTTTAAATTGGTTAGAATTTCTTGGAAAGGATCTTTTTGTTCAGGTAAATTCACAATTCTGTAATCTTCAATTTTAGCTCTTTTTGCAGCAATTTTAATAGCTGTTTCCAAACCTCCAAATTCATCAACTAAACCAATTTCTTTTGCTTCTTTTCCACTCCAAACTCTACCTTGTGCAATAGAATCAACTTGAGCTGCTGTCATTTTTCTGCCTTCTGCAACTCTTGCTACGAAATCATTGTAGATTTTATCGATTGCATGTTGGATGATTTCTTTTTCAGAATTGTTTAATGGTCTGTCTGGAGAACCTAAATCGGCAAACTCACCGAATTTTACTGTTTCTACATTGATACCCAATTTTTCTTTAATCAACTTCTGAGCATTAATTAATAAACCAAAAACTCCAATTGAACCTGTAATAGTATTAGGTTGAGCAACAATTACATCAGCAGGTGCAGCAATAAAATAACCACCACTTGCAGCAACATTACCCATTGAAACTACCACTGGTTTTTCTTTTTTGGTTAAAACAATTTCTCTCCAGATTACATCACTTGCTAAAGCAGAACCTCCAGGAGAATTGATTCTTAAAACCAAAGCTTTGTATTTTTTGTCTGTTCTTACTTTTTTAATGGCTTCACAAATTGTTTCTGAACCCATTGAGCCATCTGAACTTTTTCCACTTACAATATCTCCTTCACAATAAATAACAGCAATTTTTTCTTCAGCTGTTGAGATATCATTTTTTGTGTTTTTGTATTTTCCTAAACCAACCAACGATAGTTTATCATCAGCCTTTAAACCTAATTTACCTTTTAATTCATCAAATAATTGGTCTTCATATTTTACACTATCAATCATTCCTAATTTAACAGCATCCATAGGCTCACGGATTGAAAGTTTATTGATGATGTTTTCTACTTCAGCTTCAGTTTTCTTTCTATCTTTAGCAATATTGGCAACAAAATGATGGTATAAACTTCCCATATACGATTCAATTTGCTTTCTGTTTTCATTACTCATGTGATCAGCAATCAAAGGTTCTCCGGCTGATTTATATTTACCATGTCTGATTAATTGAGGCTCTAATCCCAATTTGTCAAATGCACCTTTTAAATATATAACTTGTGATGACATACCATTTAATAACAATTCGCCACTTGGATTGATATAAATTTTATCTGCAGTTGAAGCTAAATAGTACCCATGTTCATCCATCATTTCAGCATAAGCTACAATGAATTTTTTCGATTTTTTAAATTCAATTAGCTCTTTTCTGATTTCTTCTAAATTGGCGTACGAATTGCTTGTTAAGTCTAATTCTAATAAAATACCCTTGATTTTATCATCTTTAGCAGCCTTTTTAATATTACTTAAAATATCGTTTAACCCAATTGCCTTTGGAGCATTATCCATACCAAATGAGGCAAAATCCAATCCACCCTTATTTGTTCTGTCAGGAATTTCATAGTTTATTCTCAAATGAAGTACCGAATTATCATCCACTGTTATTTCTGTTGGTTCATTTGAAAAACCTGCGGCAATTCCACCAATGATACCTGCAAATAGAAATACCAAAACTATTGAGCCAATTATAAAGCCCAACATACTGGCGAATGTGAATTTAAAAAATTGTTTCATCCTTGTTTATTAATTTGGTTGTAAATATACAATAGTGATTGTGCTTCACAATTTTCATTTTTGATAACAGGACAGTTCAAATCATTAAATGGAAAAAATCAAAGATGGCTTTTCAAGCTTTCTATTACTTTTGCACTGATTTAACTATAATAAAATGAATTTAACAGAATTAAGTGCAATAAGTCCGGTTGATGGAAGATATAGACGTCAGACTAAAAATTTAGCGAGTTTTTTTAGTGAATTTGGTTTGATAAAATATCGTGTTCTTGTTGAAATTGAGTACTTTATAGCACTTTCTGAAAAGCCTTTACCTCAATTAGCTTCTGTTTTAAATGATAATACAAAACAGGCTTTAAGAGCTATTTATCAGAATTTTACTGAAGATCAAGCCTTAAAAATCAAAGAAATTGAAAAAACAACCAATCATGATGTAAAGGCTGTTGAATACTTTTTAAAAGATGAATTTGAAAAGTTAGGATTAAGTTCGAGTTTGGAATTTGTACATTTCGGATTAACCTCTCAAGATATTAATAATACTGCAATTCCTTTAAGTTTAAAAGATGCAGTTCAAAATGAAATTATTCCTCAAATCGAAAAAATAATTGACTTGATAAAAAGTCAGGCGAATGATTGGAAAGATATTTCTCTTTTAGCCAGAACGCATGGCCAGCCGGCATCTCCAACCAGTTTGGGAAAAGAATGGATGGTTTTTGCTGAGAGATTGGATGTTCAGTTGAAACAACTAAAACAAATTCCGTTTTCAGCAAAATTTGGTGGTGCTACAGGTAATTTCAACGCACATCATGTTGCTTATCCTCAAATTAACTGGGTTGAGTTTGGAAATGATTTTGTGAACAATAAACTGGGTTTAAGCAGGTCGCAATACACAACCCAGATTGAACATTATGATAATTTGGCTGCATTGTTTCATGCATGTGCCCGAATCAATACCATATTATTAGACTTTAGCAGAGATGTTTGGCAGTATATTTCGATGGAATATTTCAAACAGCAATTAAAAGCAGGAGAAGTAGGTTCAAGCGCGATGCCGCATAAAGTAAATCCTATTGATTTCGAGAATGCAGAAGGAAATTTAGGTATCGCCAATGCAATTTTCGAACATTTAGCAGCTAAATTGCCTGTTTCGAGGTTGCAAAGAGATTTAACCGATAGCACGGTATTGAGAAATATTGGAGTTCCATTTGCACATCAAACCATTGCTTTTAATTCTTTATTAAAGGGAATGGGTAAATTATTATTAAATGAGCAAAAGTTAAAAGCTGATTTGGAGAATAACTGGGCAGTTGTAGCTGAAGCAATTCAAACGATTTTAAGAAGAGAAGGATTTGAAAAACCTTATGAAGCCTTAAAATCATTAACCAGAACAAATGAACAAATAGGAGAGAAGCAAATAAAAGAATTTATAGCTACCTTGCAACTTAGTGATGAAGTTAAAAATGAATTGTTACAAATCACTCCACATAATTATATAGGAATTCAGGCATGAAAAAAATTATTCTAGGTTTAATGTTATTGGGATTGTTACAAATTTCTTGTGATGAACCGACTCCACATATTATTTTTCCACCCGAGGATACTACTGCTAATAATAACAATGTGTATAAATCTGATAATAGCGGAGGTTCAATACCAGGTTTAGATGCTCAGGTTATTGATTATACCTTACCCAATGAGTATCAGAATAAATCTCAAATGTTTAGAGATAGTACAATTGTTATGAGCTGGTCTTCTGCAGGATTTAAAAACGCTAAACACTTTATTCGCTTTTTTGAGCAATTTCAGTGGGATGTGATGGACAGAAATAAAGAGAAAATTGCTGCAAGAATTCAGTTTCCATTGAGAGACTATAAATCTAAAGCTGAATTTTATAGGCATTTTGATTCGATTTTCGCTCCAACATTTGTTGAACAGGTTTTACATCAGAATCCATCAGAAATTTTTAGAAATAAAAAAGGTGCAATGATTGGAAATGATGGTCAACTTTGGATGAAACCCAAAGGTTCTACTTATGTAATATTTGAAGTTAATCCTTAAAACATGGCATTTATAAATTTTCCCGATTTTGATTTAAATGAGTACATCTCAAAACTCAAAATCGATACACAACCGCTTTGGGGAAGTATGACTTCTCAACACATGCTTGAACATATGTTGCTTCCATTGGAAATTGCCCAGGGAAAACTTGTTGTTGAGGTAGTTACGCCAGCTGAAAAAGTTGAAAAAACGAAATTGTTATTTTTAATGAGTGAAGCGCCTTTAAAAAGAGGGTTTCCAGCTCCATTTTTAAAAGAAGGTTTGCAAGATTTGAAATATTCGAGTCTTGAAGAAGCTGGCTTAGCTCTTCAGAATGAGATAAATAACTTTATAAAGTTCTGGGATGAAAACCCGGAAGCCGGATTTAATCACCCGGTTTTTGGTTTGTTAAATAAAGCTGAGTGGATCAAGTTTCAAAGCAAACATTTTACACATCATTTCACTCAATTTGGCATATTTGAAGGCTAATACTGAGAAAGTTTGGAATTTTAATTAGAATTTCCCAAATTTGCAGCCCCGTGGAAATGGAGACCCCGGGTTAAAAACAAATTATTATTATTATATGTCAGTAAAAATCAGGCTACAACGTCATGGACGTTCAAAAGC
>JBMLOK010000173.1:0-7824 GCA_049243005.1 Bacteroidia bacterium
TCAGATTTTAGATTAACTACAACCTGTTTGTGTTCCACAGTTTAAGCATTTGTAACAAGCGCCGCTGCGAATGGTAATATGACCGCAAGTAGGACAAGCAGGTGAATCACCCATACGTTTGTTCATCTCACTTATTTGATCAGGCATACCTGCAGAAGCTGAAAGATTTGCAGATGCTTCTGGTGCAGGAATAACCGGAGCCACAGCACTTACTTCAGGTGCAACTACAGGAGCTGGTTTGAAAAAACCAATTGGATTAACCGGTGCTACTTGTGTAGCAGATTGGTTAGCCAATGCCTGTGCATGTTGTTTGTGTAAGTTAACCGATAAGTTCTGGCGTTGTGTTTCTGTAGGAGGTACTTGTACAAATTCTTCACGACCTAAGTATTCAAATCCTAACATGCGGAACATGTAATCGATGATTGAAGTTGCATTTTTGATGTTATCATGACCTGCAACCATACCAGCCGGTTCAAAACGTGTGAAAGTGAATTTATCTACGTACTCATCCAAAGGAACACCGTATTGTAAACCTAATGATACTGCAATTGAGAAACAGTTCATCAAACTACGTAAAGTAGCTCCTTCTTTGTGTAAATCAACAAAGATTTCTCCCAACGTTCCATCTTCATATTCACCTGTTCTTACGAAAATGGTTTGACCACCAACTGATGCTTTTTGAGTAAAGCCACCACGTTTTCCAGGTAAAGTTTTTCTGGCAACTACACCTGCAAGTTTATGCTTGAATGTAGTATCATGGGTACGGTTAAGAATAGCTTGTGCTGCTTCAAGAACTTGTTCAGGACTTAATTCCCCAACAGGTTTGTGAGCATCTTCACCTAAAACACTTTCTACTACCATTTGAACTTCTTCTTCGTCTTTCACGTCAGATTTGTTGCTCAATGGCTGAGATAATTTACATCCATCTCTATAAAGTGCATTGGCTTTTAATCCAAGGCTCCAGCTTAAATGGTAACAATCTTTGATATCATCAACTTTAGCTTCATTTGGAAGGTTGATAGTTTTTGAAATAGCACCACTTAAGAAAGGTTGTGCTGCTGCCATCATACGAATATGACCTTGAGCTGCAATATATCTTTCACCTTTGTTTCCGCATTTGTTTGCACAATCAAAAACAGGTAAATGTTCATCTTTAAGGTAAGGAGCACCTTCTACAGTCATTGTTCCACAGATGTAATCATTTGCTTCTTCAATTTCTTTTTTGGTGAATCCTAATTTACGTAGTAAGTTAAAGTTGAAGCTATTGTATTCTTCAGGAGTAAATCCTAAACGTTTTAAGCAATCTTCACCTAAAGTCCATACGTTGAAAACGAATCCAATTTCGAAAGCACCAGCAGCACCTTTATCTAAATTAGCAATTTCATCATCATTAAAACCACGGAATTTTAATGTTTCTGGGTTGATATGAGGAGCACCAACTAATGTTGCCGATCCTGTTGCATATTTAATGATTGCATCAATTTCTGATTCGCTGTAAGCTAAATTTCTTAAAGCTGCAGGAACGCTTTGGTTGATGATTTTGAAGTATCCGCCACCTGATAATTTTTTGAATTTAACCAAGGCGAAATCAGGTTCGATACCGGTAGTATCGCAATCCATAACCAATCCAATTGTTCCTGTAGGAGCAATTACAGTTGCTTGTGCATTTCTGTAACCATATTCTTCTCCCATTTGAACTGCTTTATCCCAATTGCTTGTAGCAGCAGCCAATAAGTAATCAGGGCAATATTTAGGATCGATACCAATAGGTTTAACAGATAATCCTTCGTAAGCTTCAGTTGCGTTGTAAGCAGCATAACGGTGGTTACGCATTACACGCATCATGTGTTCTTTATTTTCTTCATACTTAGCAAATGTGCCAAGGTATTTTGCCATCTCTGCAGATGTTTGATAAGCAACTCCATTTAATACAGCGGTAATAGCACCACAAATAGCAAAAGCTTTAGGAGAATCGTAAGGAATACCTGCAACCATTAACATAGAACCTAAGTTAGCATAACCTAAACCTAATGTTCTGTATTCGTATGATAATTGAGCAACTTCAGTAGCTGGGAATTGCGCCATTAATACTGAAATTTCCAATACGGTTGTCCAGATTCTAGTAGCTTGTTCAAAACCTTTAACATCAAAAACCAAAGTTTCAGGGTTAAAGAATTTCATTAGGTTTAAACTTGCAAGGTTACAAGCTGTATTGTCTAAGAACATGTATTCTGAACATGGATTAGAAGCATTAATTCTTCCACCTTCAGGACAAGTATGCCATTCGTTGATTGTAGTATCGTATTGTACACCAGGATCTGCACAAGCCCAAGCAGCATCAGCAATCATATCCCACATTTCATTTGCAGGAACAGTTTTCATAACTCTGCCATCAGTACGGGCTTTTAATTCCCAATCTGTACCTTTCTCAAGAGCGTTAAAGAATTCGTTAGGAATACGTACTGAGTTATTTGAGTTTTGACCAGAAACAGTAGCATAAGCTTCACCTTCGTAATCGCTAGGATATCCGGCAGCAATTAAAGCAGCAACTTTCTTTTCTTCGTCTTTTTTCCAGTTAATGAATTCAACAATTTCCGGGTGATCTAAATCAAGACAAACCATTTTAGCAGCTCTTCTTGTTGTACCACCTGATTTTATTGCACCGGCCGCACGGTCACCAATTTTCAAGAAACTCATTAAACCTGAAGAAGAACCTCCACCGCTTAATTTTTCTTGAGAACCGCGAATTTTCGAGAAATTAGTTCCAACACCAGAACCATATTTAAAAATTCGAGCTTCACGAACCCATAGGTCCATGATACCACCTTCATTAACCAAATCATCATCAACAGAAAGAATGAAACAAGCATGTGGTTGCGGTCTTTCGTACGCAGAGCTTGATCTTTCTAATTTTCCTGTTGAAGGATTCACGAAATAATGTCCTTGTGGTTTGCCTGTAATGCCATATGAGCTATGTAAACCGGTATTGAACCATTGAGGTGAATTAGGAGCAGCATATTGCCCCATAATCATGTAAACTAATTCGTCATAAAATACCTGAGCATCATCACTACTATCAAAATAGTTATAATCCTCACCCCATTTTCTCCAACAATGAGCCATTCTATGAGCAACTTGCTTTAAGCTTGTTTCTCTACCCAGACTTCCGTCAGGTTGAGGAACACCAGCTTTTCTGAAATACTTTTGTGCAAGTACATCAGTTGCAACTTGGCTCCAGAAATTTGGAACTTCTACATCTTTCATTTCAAAAACCACGCTACCATTCGGGTTTTTGATTACGGATGTGCGGTAGTCGTATTCGAATAAATCGAATGGACTTACTCCATCTTTTGTAAAGTGACGATCAAATCGTAATCCACTTTGTGTGTTGTTTTTTTTGTTGCGGCTCATGGACAATGAGTTGGTATTGTTGTTAATTTTATTCTAAGGTAAACCTTTGTTTTCTAGAGTTTGGGGGTCAGAATAACCAAGAACAATTAGAAAACATCAAAATTTGATGTTGTTTTTTTGTTCACTGCCGGAGGGGTTAAGGAATGGGTTACATATCAAGGGTGAATGATTATGTGGTAGACCTGCAGATTAAGGAAATCCTGAATTCAAACAATCTCTAAAGAACTGGGATTACCAAATTGTTTTTATTTGGTTAAAAAACACTCTAAAATTTTTAGGGGGTTTTTTATCCAAAAGTCCAACACAAAAGAGGTTTTATCAAACTACGATTTCAACACCACCCTATGTGAATTTCTATAAGTCCATGATGTAGTAAGCTTGACCTTGTTCATAAGATAAGTTATTCACATTCCGGGCTGCACCTATTGCGGTTTTCAGGTAAATAACAATTTGTTCATATTCAGTGGCTTGTCTTGAATATAAGACAGATTTCAATTATTTTAAAGGGATTAGCCAAATTGATTTTTTTTGACTTGCAAATGCTATTTTTTTTGTCGTTATAGGTTCAATATTCATTAAAAATTGATGAATATTTTGATAATTTTAGCCGTTTGTTCCTGATAAATTTGAGGGAATCACATTTTAATTGGATTAAATTCAGTTAAAAATTGTTTATTTGTTACTTTCAATTTATCGAACGTGCACTTAAGTATTTTAAAACAACTTCAGCAAAATCCGCTTAAAAAACTTGCGGTTCTTATCGACCCAGATAGTTTAAGTGGGGAGGAAGCCGTTAATACTCTAATTGCACATTGCAATAGTGCAGAAGTAGATTTAATACTGGTTGGTGGTAGTTTAATCACCAATGGATTTTGGAATGATTGTGTAAGTACAATCAAAAAACTAACCGATATTCCTGTCATCTTGTTTCCGGGTAATTTAATGCAAACGCACGATGAAGCAGATGCAATTCTGTTTTTGAGTATGATTTCCGGAAGAAATCCTGATTTATTGATTGGTAAACATGTTCTAGCTGCTCCTGGTTTAAAAAAGTCAGGTGTGGAAGTTATACCAACCGGTTATATGATTGTTGATGGTGGTAAGATAACGAGTGTTATGTACATGAGTAATACTACTCCAATTCCACATGATAAAAATAACATTGCTGTAAGTACTGCTATGGCTGGAGAAATGCTTGGATTGCAAGTAATTTATATGGATGCAGGAAGTGGTGCAAATCAACCTATATCAAACAGCATGGTAAGAGATGTAAAATCATCTGTGAATCTGCCGGTTTTTGTTGGTGGTGGAATTAGAACACCACAACAAGCTATGGATATTTGTAAAGCTGGTGCTGATGTTGTTGTTGTTGGGAATGCAATTGAAGCAAACCCGAGTTTGGTTTACGAATTAAGTAAAGCTGTACATTCCCTTAATTTAGCTATGGCTGAAAAATAAAAATAGCCGTTATTTTCATAACAGCTATTTTCTTGAAGTATTTATCACTTATAAAGAATCGTCTTCTATTACAGCGCCTGATGAATCCATCAAGGCATTAATTGCTTGTTCCAAAGAATCCATTGCAGCTTGATCTTTTTTCAGTTGATCTTCAACAGCTGTTTCTTCTGTTTTGTCTAATTTAGGTTCACCACCGCAAGAAACTGTCATTAAGCCTAATGCTAAGAATGAAACGAAGAGAATTTTTTTCATGTTATTATATTTATTTTTATTGTGAACGTTTGAAAATTGCAATTCTGATTGGATTTGCTTTTTCCAAATATAAGATTCTCAGTAAAAAATAAATCTGCCTAAAAATAATTTTTCAAAATTCCTGAATTGAAGATTCTATCTCAATACAAAATTCTGTCCTAAATAAACCTTTCTTACCATTTCATCATCGGCTAGTTCCTGGGCAGTTCCGGCTTTTAGAATTTTACCTTCAAACAATAAATAGGCTCTGTCTACAATCGATAATGTTTCATGAACATTGTGGTCGGTAATAAGGATACCAATATTTTTATGTTTTAGTTTGGCAACAATTTGCTGAATGTCCTCAACTGCAATTGGGTCGATACCTGCAAATGGTTCATCTAAAAGAATAAATTTCGGATTTACGGCCAATGCTCTTGCAATCTCAGTTCTTCGTCTTTCACCTCCACTCAAAACATTACCCATGCTTTTTCTAACCCTGTTTAAACCAAATTCCTCCATTAAAGATTCAAGCTTTTCTGCTTGTTCTTGTTTACTTAATGGTGTCATTTCTAAAACAGCCTTTACATTGTCTTCAACAGATAAAGTTCTGAAAATAGATGCTTCTTGTGCCAAATAACCCAATCCTTTTTGTGCTCTTCTATACATTGGAAGGTTGGTTATTTCTTCGTTTTCAAGAAATACCTTGCCTTCGTCAGGTTTAATTAATCCAACAGTCATGTAAAATGTAGTGGTTTTCCCTGCTCCATTTGGACCAAGTAAGCCCACACATTCGCCTTGTTCAACTTCAATTGAAACATTATTTACAACGGTTCTTTTTTTATAGCGTTTTACAAGGTTTTCACTGCGTAATTTCATGTTGTTGTATTTTGGTTATTTGTCAGCAAGAATAATACCATTAATAAGCTCTTCCCGAATTACCTTCCATAAAATTGATAAATGCTTTATTTACCACTTTTGTTCCACCTGGAGTTGGGTAATTTCCGCTGAAATACCAATCACCACTGTGGTTCGGACAAGCTTCATGAAGGCCATCTAATGTTTGATAAATCACATCAACCTCAGCATGAATATCAGTAGGAGTAATAATTTCAGCTATTTTTTTGCTGATTTCATCATCAGTAAAATGCGCATATAAACTTTGAACATGATTCACCATTTCTTCTTTAGGGAGATTTTCCTGTGCTTTACACAATTGATAAACCTCATCTAATCTATGAGCCATATTTCTTTCTTTGATGAGCGCAACCATTGCCTGAAATGCAACGAAATCGTTCATCCTGCTCATGTCAATTCCATAACAATCAGGATACCTGATTTGTGGAGATGATGAAACGATGATGATTTTTTTAGGATGTAACCTATCAAGAATTCTTAAGATACTAGTTTTTAGTGTAGTTCCTCTAACAATTGAATCATCAATTACAACAAGCGTATCAACATCATTATTAATAATACCATAGGTAACATCATACACATGGGCAACCATGTCTTCTCTATGTGCATCATCAGTAATAAAAGTTCTAAGTTTTGCATCTTTAACCGCCAATCTTTCTCTACGAGGTCTAACTGCAAGAATTTCTTTCAATTTTTCCGGGTCTAAATCAGCACCCAGTTTTTTTATCTCATTGATTTTCCAGGTATCCAGCAGGTCAATAATTCCATCAACCATTCCATAAAATGCAACAGCGGCGGTATTAGGAATGTAAGAGAAAACAGTATTTTTAAAATCATAATTAACTGCTTCCATAATTTTTGGTCCCAGTATATAACCTAATTGTTTTCTCTCTTTGTAAATTTCTCTGTCATTGCCTCTCGAGAAATAAATTCGTTCAAAAGAGCAAGATTTTTTCTCACCTGCAGGAATAATATTTACCTCTTCAATTTTACCTGATTTATACATAACCAGGGCATTACCCGGGCCAAGTTCTTTAACATCTTTATAAGCAATATTGAAGCCCGTCATAATAGCCGGTTTCTCACTGGTAACTACACAAATTTCATCGTTTTGGTAATAAAAACATGGACGAATTCCATTAGGGTCTCTCACCACAAATGCATCTCCATGACCAATCATACCAGCCATTACATAACCACCATCAGCATCTCTTAATGAGCGTTTTAGAATGGTTTCTAAATTGGTATTTTCAGCAATTAAATGAGTAATTTCCTGGTTACTGTGTCCTTTATCTTTAAAATGATTGAAGTTCTTTTGAACGTCTTCATCTAAAAAGTGGCCCATTTTTTCGAGCATTGTTACAGTATCTGCCTTTTCTCTAGGATGTTGGCCTAATTCAATCAGCAAATCAAATAACTCATCAACATTTGTAAGATTGAAATTACCGGCAAGCATCAAATTTCTGCTCATCCAGTTATTTTCTCTAATAAAAGGGTGACATAAATCTTTGCTATTACCACCATGAGTTCCATATCTAAGGTGACCTAAATATAATTCACCAACAAAAGGCGCATGTTTTTTTAGGTAATCTGCATCTTTTGTTTGAGAAGAACTTCCTGATTTTGAAATTTTAGAAGAAACTTTATCAAAAATTTCGGCAATGGCGCTGCTACCATTTGCTCTTTGTCTAAAGATATAGTTTTCGCCTGGTTCCGGATCAAATTTAATTACACCAAGACCTGCGCCGTCCTGACCTCTGTTGTGTTGTTTTTCCATCAACAGGTACAATTTTTTCAAGCCGTAAA
>JBMLOK010000174.1:0-1487 GCA_049243005.1 Bacteroidia bacterium
TGGGAATTGATATGGAAACTGCAACCATATTTATTGTTGGTTTTGTGAATGAAATTCCCAAAGGAGCATTACTTTTAGTAAGCGATAATCCAATGACACCTGAAGGAGTTAAAACTTCAAAAAGCGATAAAAGTGTGACAGAACAATTTGTTAAAAAGCACCTTGAAATTGGTGTGGATGCACTTATAGAACTAAGAGATTCCGGTGAATCTGTGAAACATTTGAGGTTTGAGTAATTCAAATACAATAACAAAAAAAAATGATGAATAGAGTCAATCTGTTCATCATTTTTTTTTAATTTTTTTAGATTTCTAAAGTAAACTCACCATTTCTTTTATCAATGCAGTCATTCTGGGTTCCGCAATTCCGGCTGCGTTTAATACATCTTGCAAACTCACTTGTTTAATGCTATTCTCAACTCCTAAGTCTGTTATTACTGAGATTGCAAATACCGGAATTCCCATGTGTCTTGCAACAATATTTTCAGGCACAGTGCTCATCCCAACAGCATCGGCACCAATTGTTCTAATGTATTTATACTCTGCTTTTGTTTCAAGAGTTGGCCCTTGTACCGCAGCATAAACTCCCTTTTGAAGTTTGATATGAAGTTTATCTGCAACTGTAAAAGCCAGTTTTATTAAATCTTCATCATAAGCATCACTCATATCAGGAAATCTTGGTCCAAGACTATCTTCATTTTTTCCTCTTAAAGGATGGTCGGGTAATAAGTTAATGTGGTCGTTTAAAACCATCAAATCACTAATTTCATAATTTGGGTTCAATCCTCCACTTGCATTACTAATGAACAATCTTTTGATTCCCATTAGTTTCATCACTCTGATTGGAAAGGTTAATTCCTTTGCTGAATAACCTTCGTAATAATGAAATCTACCTTGCATTACTACCACTTCTTTTCCTGCTAAGGTGCCAAGTATTAATCTTCCTTTATGACTTTCAACAGTACTTACAGGAAAGTGGGGGATAAGCGGATATTCAATTGAATGTCTGATTTCAATTTCGTTCACCAATGCTCCAAGTCCGGTGCCAAGTATAATGCCTGTTTCAGGGGTATTTTCTAAATAGGGTTTGAGGTATTCATAAGCCTCATTCATTTTTTGCAACATAATTGAATACGATTTCGTCGAAGCTTTTTCCTGAATTTTTATGGAATTCCACTTCAACAGGTAATATATAAATAGCCGTATTTTCTAAAAGCTCTGCATACATCGGGAGATTTAATTTACTCAAATCTTTTTCTGTAGTCAGTAAAATTGAATTTCCTGTTTTATCTGAATTCAATTCATCTTGTAAGTTCACCAAATCCCTGAAAGTGTAATTGTGGTGATCCGGATATTTTCGAATAACAACTTCCTTAAACTTACTTTCCAAATAAGTTTCAACACTCTTTGTATTAGCTATTCCTCCAAAGAATATTACCTTATTGGCTTCAATTGAATTTCCTGTTTTCCAATGGTAGATATTTCCAT
>JBMLOK010000175.1:0-2186 GCA_049243005.1 Bacteroidia bacterium
TAATATCTCTTCCGGATTTAGTGGAACTGCTAAATTGTATTTCAGAGCACAAGTTAATTGCGGTATCATTAAAGATTCGGTAAGTTTTACTGTAAATCCATCAGGTGTTACCTTAGATATATCAACCAATGATACGGTTTGGTGTAATAAAAATAGTTTTCCATTATTAGCAACAAGTAATAGCAGTAATGCATTAACATGGAGTACCAATGGTAAAGGTAGTTTTAGTTCAACTAATACTTTAGGCACAAATTATATTCCTTCCTCAACTCTGGATACTGGTTTTGTAATTCTTAGATTAAATCAAACTGCTTCATGTGGATTTCCAAAAGATAGTATCAGAGTTAGATTTACACAGCCTAATGCTAATTTTAATCCTACTATAACAAGTGTTTGTAAAGGTGCGCCTAGTATTCAATTAAACCCAATTAATACCGGTGGAACTTTTAGTGGAAGTATTCTACTTAGTGGAAATACTTTTAATCCTTCTGATACCGGAACATTTTTCATCAAACATAAGTTTACTCAATATGCTTGCACTGATTCAATCACTAAAATTATAACAGTACTTCCTATACCTAATGCAAATTTTACTATATCGGATACCGTTGTTTGTAAAAACTCAAATCCCGTTGTCTTTACAGCAGTTCAATCTGGAGGAACCTGGAGTGGAACTGCATTAACAGGAAATACATTTAATCCTATAACAAGCGGTTTGTTTCAATTCAATTATGTATTAAATAATGGTATCTGCAAAGATAGCGTTAGCAAATTTGTAAGAGTTGTAGATAAAGCAAATTCCGATTTTATAATTAGTGATACAATAGTTTGTTCAGTTGATGGTAAAGCTGTTTTAACACCTTTTAGTTCAGGAGGAACATTTTATGGAAATGGTGTAACAGGAAATTTATTTAATGTTGGTTCTTTAAATGGATTGGTTAGCATTAAACATGTTATAGGTAATGGAACTTGTATAGATTCAACCATAAAAACAATAAGAGTTGTACAAAGAAGTAATCCTACTTTTACTGCCGATGACACTTTGGTTTGTATAGGTTCATCCATTATCAACTTTAACTTTCAAACTCCCGGTGGAATACTTAGTGGACCCGGATTAAGTGGGAACACTTTTAACCCTGTGGCAATTGGAATTTATCCTATTCAATATAAAGTTTCAAAAGAAACATGTTCCGATTCAAGCAACATTTCAATTAGGGTAATTTCGAAACCTGATGCTTCATTTACAGTAAGTGATACATTGGTTTGTGAAGGAGCTGAATTAATTGATATCACAACAAATACATCAGGAGGAATATTTGCCGGCGCAACAATTACTTCCAACCAATTCGACCCAAAACTTTCAGGAGTTTATTCAATTCAATATAAAGTAAGCAATGAAGCTTGTGTTGACAGCACTCAAAAAACAATAAGAGTTTCTCCAAAACCAATTGCTAAATTTATTTACAGCCCTAAAGAGCCTGTAGTAAAAGATAGTGTTCACTTTACATTTACGGGTTCAAATGCTACAAAATATTTCTGGATGTTTGGTGATGAAAACAAGCAGAATAGTTCAGATCAGAATCCTAGTTTCATTTATACTAAACCGGGTATATTCATTTGCAAACTCATTGTTAAAAATGATGATGGTTGCATTGATTCAACTGACGAAAGCTTAACCATAGCAGAAACGGCAACTCTTTTTGCCAGTAACGTATTTACCCCAAATGGTGACAGTACAAATGATAGATTTTTTGCCGTTGGTACTTCAATCAAAGACTTCCACATGTATATTTATAACAGATGGGGAGATATCGTTTTTGAAAGCAATGATATCCAAAATGGATGGAATGGTGATAGCAACGGAAATCCTTGTCCTGATGGAGTTTATATGTATATTATCAATGCAAAAGGTACAAACGACAAGGCATATAATTTACATGGAACTGTTACTTTAATAAGATAATTCCTTTAAATTAAAGGCAAAATCTACTATAAAAAACAAACATTAATTATTTATAAATTTACCTCAACAAAAAGGGCTGATTGAAATTCAATCAGCCCTTTTTGTTGGGTGTAAAATTAATTTTATTTCCTATACCTTTTGTATCCATAAGCAGCAGCAGCTAAACCCAAAATACTGATACCACCATCTAAGGGCACATCATTCGGGTCATCACCATTATCTG
>JBMLOK010000176.1:0-1996 GCA_049243005.1 Bacteroidia bacterium
ATAACATTGCTTCTTTTAAAATCTTTAAATAAAAAAATCCCCGTCTATTTGGGTAAGACGAGGATTTTGATTCAATTATTTATTCTAAAAAATCTATTTCTGCAATTCAATAATTCTTATAGAATTGGGTTCTACAGAAATGGTAGATAGGTTACTCAACACATCGCCATTGGCATGGTCTTCACCACCAGTAAATCCTTGCATACGTTCTGCAAATCTTTTGGTATCCAATTTAAGTGTTTCGGTTCCTCTGTTTAATATCACCATAAAAGTAGCAGTTTCATCGTATCTGAAATATACATAGTGGTTGCCTTCAGGTGTGAATTGCATTAATTTTCCTGTTGTTAAGGCTGAAAATTCTTTGCGTAGTCCTGCCAGTTTTTTGATATAATCAAAGGCTTCATTTTCCTGAGATGTTCTTCCGTTGGCAGTAAATTTATTCACCTTATCACCCGGCCATCCTCCCGGAAAATCTTGTCTGATTTGTCCATCGTTGATTCTTGGTAATGGATTCGTGAACAATACTTCGGTTCCATAATAAATACTTGGAATTCCTCTGGTTGTCATTAACAATCCTAATCCCATTTTCCATTTAGCAAAATCTTGGTTGATGTCTGTAAAGAATCGGTTTACATCATGGTTATCAATGAAAGTTAGGTTCAATTCAGGTTTGTCGTATAATCCATCATTTGATAAAACATAATAAATTCTGGCCAATCCTGAATCCCATTTTGGTTTTACATTTAATGCTTCCAATATGCCCCAATACAAATGAAAATCTTTGGCACCGGTTAAATATGAGCCTTCAGGTGATTTTTTGAAATTGTTGTTTTTGGTAAAGGCAGCCATGTGTAAAATTCCACCTTGCTCCCATACCTCACCTGTACTCCAAAATCCTGGATATTCATTTTCAATATAAGCCATGCATTTACCCATGAATCCATAATCATCATAACTGTATGTATCAATTCTAAATCCATCGATACCTGCATAATTAATCCACCATAAATAACTTTGCATGAGGTAATCTGCCAATCTAGGATTGGTTTGGTTTAAATCGGGCATATGACCATCAAACCATCCATTTACCATTTTCTTTTTATCGTATTCACTGGCATAAGGGTCGAAATGAGTAGTGGCTCTGTAATTGGTTCTGGTGAATTCAGGCCATTGGTTTAACCACGATTTTTCAGGCATATCCAATACCATCCAATGTTTACTTCCAACGTGATTAGGAACCAAATCCATAATCAGTTTCATTTTCTTTGAAGCCAATACATCTCCCAATTGTTTATATTGTTCATTAGAGCCAATACGAGGGTCGGTGCGGTAATGATCTGTTAATGCATAACCATGGTAACTGTAAGCAGGCTGGTCGTTGATTAATGTTGGATTCAACCAAAGAGCAGTTACACCCAAATCTTGTAAATAATCTACATGATCTAAAACACCTTTTAAATCGCCACCATGACGTGCACCTAAAGTATCACGGCTAGCAGTTTTTTCATTTAAAGTTGGAATAGCATCGTTCTTAGGATCACCATTGGCAAAACGATCGGGGAAAGCCAGGTAAACAAAATCCTTTGCATTTATATTGTCGATATTTTTCTGTAATGTTTGAAGTTTATACTTGGTAGTTTTGGCTTTTCCTTCAAAAATAAAATCGATTAAAATTTCATTGCCTGAGAATTTTCCTAGGTCAAGATATACAAACAAATAATTTACATTTTCAACCTTTTCAATTCTGTTGATGCTGACATCTGAAGTTTTGAGTTTAACATCAAAAGCCGCCACATTGGTACCATACACGCAAAGTTGTAGGTTACGAGTATTGAGGTTATTCCACCAAAAAGGCGGATCGATTCTTTTGATTTCAGGCTTCTGGGCAAAAGCCATCAAACTAGTTAATAGAAAAAGGAAGGTAAATAATTTAGCTTTCATAAAATGATTCTTAAATTGGTAAAAGCACCAATGGCGAAAATAAGAAAAACTTGGT
>JBMLOK010000176.1:2096-7284 GCA_049243005.1 Bacteroidia bacterium
TTCAATTCTTCCCTTTATAAGGTCTGGTAATAATTCTAATTGCTCTTTGGTAGGAAACATAATTCCATAACCAATTTACAAAAACCACAAGTCGGTTTCTAAAACCAACCAATAACATGAGGTGTAAAAACATCCAACCTAACCAGGCTATGATGCCTTGCATTTTGATGCCGAATGATTCGAAAACTGCTCTATGACGGCCAACTGTTGCCATGCTACCTTTATCGAAATAGGCAAAGATTTTAGTTTCTTTTCCATTGATGATTGCCAACAAGTTCTTCACCAGTAAATTGGCTTGTTGAACTGCAACTGGTGCCACCATTGGATGTCCGTTTGGATATTTTTCTTCATGTGTCATCATGGCTACATCACCAACCGCAAACACATTGTCTAAACCTTTGATTCTGCTGAATTCATCAACCATAATACGATTACCTCTACCAACGGAAGTGCTTTCAATTCCTTGAGGGAATTCTCCTTTCACTCCCGCAGCCCAAATCACTGTTTCTGTTTTGATAATACTTCCATCACCCAAAAGCAATTCGGTTCCGGTAAAATCTTTCACCTGTGTTTTAAGATGTACCTCCACTCCCAGATTCTTCAAGAATTGAGTTGCTTTTTCAGAAGAGATTTCCGACATGGCAGCGAGTATTCTATCTGAAGCTTCAATGAGATGAATCTTCATGAAGTTTTTGTTGATTTCGGTATAATCAGAAGGCAATACATTGTTTTTGATTTCTGCAATGGCACCAGCAGTTTCTACTCCGGTTGGACCACCTCCTACTACTACGAAATTCAGTATTTGTTCAAGCTGACCACTTTCTGTTTGTGAAACTGCCTTTTCAAATTCCTGGAGAATTTTACTTCTTAAATCCAATGCCTGTGGGATGGATTTTAATTCCATAGCATATTGCTGAAGATTGCTATTACCGAAGAAATTTGTTACCGAACCGGTTGCAATACACAAATAATCATAAGAAAACTCACCAATATCAGTAATCACCTTATTCAATTTGGTATCGATGGATTGCACTTCTGCCATTCTGAAAGCAATATTGGGAATCCTGCCAACAATTTTCCTGAGTGGGTATGCAATGGCATCGGGACCCAAACCACCTGAGGCAATCTGGTACAACAAAGGTTGAAAAGTATGGTAATTGTTTTTATCGAGCAGGGTTACTTTAATGGGCAAACCGTTTAATTGTTTGAGCATTTCGATACCTGCAAAACCACCGCCAATTATAATTAAATGTGGTGATTTCATTTGGTGATAGGAAGATTTATTGGAATTCATATTATGAATTGTTTCCGTAATGTTTGATGTATTCTTTGCTTAAGTCGACATAAGCCTGCGCATTACGCTTTACTTTTTCAACATGTGAATCGCTCATTTGTTTTACAACTTTAGCAGGAGCCCCCATTACAATGGAATAATCAGGGATAATAGTTCCTTCTGTTACCAAAGCATGAGCACCAATGATACAGAAATTACCTATTTGTGCTCCGTTTAATACAGTAGCATGCATTCCTACCAAAACATTGTTTCCCAAAGTAGCGCCATGTACAATGGCTCCATGACCAATAATACAATCGTTTCCAATAGTAGTTGGAAAACCCGGATCGACATGCACCACGGCAGATTCCTGAATATTACTTCTGTCTCCAATTTTTATGAGGTCGGAATCGCCGCGTAATACAGCAGAAAACCAAACGGATGATTCATCTCCTAAAATAACTTTACCAAAAACGCGGGCTGTATCGGCAATCCAAACATCCTTTCCTTTTTGGATAGGAGTTTGCAGAATGGATTTCATATCCTTTAAAAATGAAGCAGACATATTCTTATTTTGGGGCAAAGTAAAAGCAAAAAGAAACTGAAAATTATAAAAAGAGAAAGTTTTTTTAACAGAAACAATTATGTTTTTTGGACATAAACCTTCAAATTGCGTGCTCAAAAATTAAAACAACATGATGCGTAAATTATTACTCGTTGCAGCTTGTGCCTTGTTATTTACTCAAGCACAATCGCAAAGCATTCCATTTCCTCAACCTAGTCCAACTGCTTCTATCAGTCAGAATTTTGCTACTTCAAAAATTGAATTATCGTATTCAAGACCAAGTGCAAAAGGAAGAAAAGTATTTGGAAACGTTGTACCATTTGGTAAAGTTTGGAGAACCGGAGCTAACGGCGCAACCACAATTCAGTTCCACGAAGATGTAAAAGTTAACGGCACAGATGTAAAAGCCGGAAAATATGGTTTATTGAGCATCCCTGGTGAAAACGAATGGATTGTGATTATCACCAAAGATTTAGATGTAACTAGTCCTGATGCTTACAAACAAGAAAACGATGTATTAAGAGTGAATGTAAAAGTTGGAGCAACCAAAGATTATACAGAAACTTTTACCATTGAATTGAACAATATGCGTTTGAATGAGTGCAGATTGAACATCAAATGGGAACAAACAATTGTTTCTTTAGACATTACAGCTGACTACGATGCTAAAATCAGTAAACAAATTGAAACAGTAATGGCAAAAGATACCAGACCTTATTTTGGTGCTGCTAATTACTACTATGAAAACCACAAAGATTTAAATCAAGCATTAACTTGGGTGAACAAAGCAATTGATGCGAACCCTAAAGCATATTGGGTTTGGTTATTAAAAGCTAAAATCCAAAAAGACATGAAAAATTATGCAGGTGCAATGGAATCATCAGCCAAATCAATGGAATTGGCAAAAGCTGATGGTGATGATGCTTATATGAAAAACAACGAAAACCTACAAGCTGATATCAAAGCGATGCCGGATTATGTAGCTCCAAAAGCTAAAAAGAAATAATTGATTCAAGGTAATCAAATCAAAAAGGCTGCTTCAGATGAAGTGGCCTTTTTGGTTTTTAAAACAAGATATTATTTATTTCGATTATCATCATGTTTACTTATAAACCTTGTTCTGTAACACTTAACAGGTTAAAATTGAAATACTAATTTGAAATGTTTTATGATTTTGAAGATTGATTAATTTACAAATTGTTTCCTACTAACAAAAAAAGTTTAATTAATTTGGATGGAAATAATTAAGCATTAAAATAATAGAATTCATTTCTAATATATGATTGAAAAACTCAAACAACATTTGATTTCCAGACTGGGGAATGAAGTCGAAAATATGGATTTGGTGCTTTCTAAATTCAAACCGATTCAAGTAAAACGAAATGAATTTTTATTGAAGGAATCTGAACCTTGTAATGCTGTATATTTTGTTGCAAAAGGCAGCTTGCAGGTTTTTGTTTACGATAAAGACATGAACGAAACCACCAGAGATATTGTGATTGAAAACAATTGGTGTAGCGAGTTAATTAGCTTTGGTAGTGGAAATCCGGCAACAGAAAATATTAGAACTATTGAGGCTTGCGATTTATTAATGATTGACCGCGCAGGTTTTAGAGAAATGATGGAAAAAGTTCCTCAGTTTGATAAAGTTTACAAACAAATTCTGGAAGCTTCTTATGCCAATTCTGTTTATCGAATTAATACATTTGTTGCATTATCAGCATTAGACAGAATCAAATGGTTGATGCAAAATCGTCCGACTTTAATGAGCAGATTACCAAGTAAATTACTTGCTTCCTATCTCGGAATCAATAAAGATGTATTCAGCAGGTTAAAATCTAAATTATAGACTTTTGTCGACTTTGATAAAAATTGTGAAGGCCATTTTTGCTGCATCAAATCACAATTAAATATCAAAGAAATGACAGAGTATCTTTTATTATTCCGTAATGCAAGTGCAGAAAACGGCTATTTAGCTACCAATGAAGACATGGTAGAAGACATGCCCAAATGGCAAGCCTGGATTGGAAATATTGCCATGCAGGGAAAATTGGTGAGCACAGCTCCAATTAAGTATGAAGCATCCATTGTAAACAAAGAGGAAACTAAAACGGGCCATCCGCATAAAGAAGCCAATAGCGTGCTGGTTTCCGGATTTTTGATTTGCAAATCAGATTCAATTTCAGAAGTGGAAGAATGGAGTAAAACCTGTCCGATTTTGAAGTACCCAAACAGTCATGTTGAAATTAGAACCATCATTCCTTTTCCAAATAACTAATATGGACAAATTATTATCAAGCGGGAGATACATTTTCCCATTATCATTTTTGCTGTATGTTGGTTTACACTTAGGAAAACCAGAAGTTGGAGCTGCCTTTGTTCCTGATTATATTCCTTTTCCTTATTTCTGGAATTATTTCACATTGGTATGTATCGTTCTTTTCATTAGTTCTGCAGTTATTGGCAAATACGATAAACTTGCTTATAGTCTTATGGCACTTTATGTCATTCTAATGGCCGTGCTTGTGCATTTACCAAGAGCTATGGGTTATGAATTAAATACAGAAACTATGATGTCAACAGAACAAGCCAGAGAAATGGAACTGGAAATGGTTAACTTTTTCAGAAATATCATGGTAACCGGAGCTCTTTTGGCTTTTGCGAAATATGTAGCTAAAGATAAAAGAATGTCCTTTACAAAAAATTAAGCTTTTCTGCATTGTATTTTCATTAAAACTAAAGAGACTGGTTCAAAATTTGAGCCGGTCTTTTTTTTTGAAAAAATTTGTAAGGTTATGAAATACCACTCGTCTAATAGTAAATTAAATCAAACCCATGAGAAAAATTATACTATTAAGTTTAATTATCATTTCCCAATTTAAACTATCTGCACAAGGCTGTAGCGACGCAGGAGCTTGTTCATTATCCTTTCATCGTCAGCAAGATTCAATTGAAGAAATTCAAAAAAGAAAAACTATTGCTTTTGGAAATATTGTAGCATTAGGCGAAGAAGGTGTTTTCATTAATTCTAACTATTTTCTTTTTTCAGGTCATTTAAGCAAAAAAATAATTGGTGAAATAAAACTTACAGGCTCCTATATCAATGGAGATTTAGCCTCAGTTTTTAATGTGGGCGATATATATTTAAAAGGAACATATCTTTTAAAAACGAACTCAAAACTTAATGTCCAAATTTTAGGTTCGGTAAAAATCCCATTAAACAATTCGAATTTTAAAAGAAATGGAATATCATTACCAATGGTTTACCAAACTTCTTTAGGAACCACAGATGTTATTACAGGTTATTGGTTAAAATATAAGAATTGGGAATTTTTCAATTTAATTCAAGC
>JBMLOK010000177.1:0-1880 GCA_049243005.1 Bacteroidia bacterium
GGTCAGTTTAATCTCAGTTCGAAGGAAGTAAGAAATAAGTTAAATGAAAGATATGGTAAAACAATCCCATTAGAGGAATCGGTTGTTTCACCTGTTTCATTATTTAACTCAAAGTTATTGGTGACAATAACATTATGACCTATTTATTTTTTGAATGAAATATTGATTCCCAATTTAATTTGTATTTGAGTCAAATCAATTTCATTGGTTACACGTTCTTCCACTTCAGGAGTACCAATTGGTTGTTTGCGAGTAAACACAACAGTTTGGTCTTTACCTTTCATGTATTCCCAATGAAGACCAATATATCCACCAAATCTTCCTCCAAAATATAATGTTGGAGAAAAGAAAGGATTGTATTTGACTTGAATTGCAGTTGATGTTTCATTTTCAGATTTATTTAAACCTGTATTCACTCCACCCATTACAAATAAAGACGCCTTAGAACCCAAATTTTTTCTATAGGCTAAATTTAAGCCATAAAGAATTTTCCATGTACCATTTATTTGTGAAGAAGCTATATTTTTTGAAGGATTTTGAACTTCATAAAAAGTATATCTTGGAGGAAATCCAATTGTTCTACACCCTAAATTTATCCCTGCTAATAATGCACCTTTTCTCTTAAAAGCCCAAGATGCACTCATATCAAACAAATGATTATTTGATATTTTAGCTACTTCATTATAATTGGGCCCTTCCAAATACTTTATTTTATGAAGGTCGCCTGCAGTTAATGGATCCAGATAAGTGTCCCAATCATAGAACAATTCATTTTTATCTTTTAAGGCAATTAATCTTCCGGCTAAATAGAGAAATCCTTCCAGATTAGCAGTAAATACGCCTGTTTCTGACATGACAACATATTTGGCTTCAAATCCTGTAGTTTGGATATAATCTTTTAAATTGGTAGAAGTTATTCCGGTATTTGGATCATTTAAAGTATAAAATCCAGTAACGTCTGTTTTATCATAAATCGCACCAAATCTTATTGATTCAAAATCCAAAACATTCATTTGAGCTTTCAACTGAAAAGTTAAAAAACACAATAACAGAGGTATATAATAGGTTTTCATTTTTATGGTTTTGTATGTTCAAGATATAATTTTAGCACAAAATCCACAAATCAATTGCTTTACACTAAACTATTTTTTGTTTAATTAATGAATTATAAAAAAACAATTTACCCCCATAAAAAAAAGGAATTTCAACCTTATTGGATTGAAATTACTTGATATCCCTTTAATCAAATGATGAATAAAGGCTTTCTAGATAATAGTAAAAAGCTTAATCTTTAATGAGTTTGAAACTTTCCTGATTTATTTTTAAAATAAAGATTCCTTTTTCCTGAGAAGAAACTTTCACTATATATGTTCCATCAGCAGAACCAGAAAGAACTTTGCTCATGATTTCTTTGCCGCTTGGGTCATATAATTTTAAGCTACTCAATTCTCTTACTCCACTTAGTTTAATTTCATCTTTGAATGGATTTGGATTAACAAGTAAAGTTTGTTCCGGGTTAGAATTTAAATCAATACTTACAATTGGCGAATAATCGAACTTTCCATCATAATCCACTTGTTTTAATCTGTAATAAATTTTACTTGCCGCAAAATCAATCAGGTTAAAGGATTCTGTAAATAAATAAGTTTTAAGAAGGTTGCTATTACCTTGTCCTTTCACTATTGAAATCCGATTGAATGATGATTCGGAATCAAAACTTCTTTCTACTTCAAAATGACTATTATTAATTTCAGTTGCTGTAGTCCATTTTAATTCCACTTCTCCATTTTCGTTCAAACGACCAGTAAATTCTTTTAATTCTACAGGCAAAGTTTGAGTAGATGTTGAAGTATAAAAACCTCTGTTATAGTTGGTAGAAG
>JBMLOK010000178.1:0-4136 GCA_049243005.1 Bacteroidia bacterium
GTAAAAACCTTTTTCAAAATATCACTTACCCTATGTAACGGGTCTGTTCTAATCAGTTTTTCTTCTTTAGCTACTTTTAAAAACAATCCATCCAATGCTCTTCTGGTAACATGCTCTGATAAAGAATTGGTTGTAATTTTTGGATATAAAATTCCTCCCAAGCTGGCAGTATTATATGCATCAATTAAATCTTTATAAGCCGATTGTGCCGAAATACTTCCAATAACCGGTTTGGTTAAACTGGTATTTATTTTGGGAGCAAAAGCCATTGTTAATGAATCATAGGTTTTTTCTTTCAAATAAACTGTAGCAGCAGTATCACCTCCATTTAAAATGGTAAATCCATCTGCAATTGTAATATCGGTAATAGCATTTGTGAAAATACTTTTTGCTTGTGGTGCAGCATCTTCTGCGGCTCTGTTTATAGATAGAATAGCATTTTCCAATAACAAATTTCCACCCGGTAAAGAATTGATTGTGTTATAAACAGGTTGTGCTTCTTCAGGTAATAATATTTTTACAGCCAAATCCTGGTAATATCCATCAACCTTAGAAAGTGTGGTAACACTAGTATCAGAGCCTACATTTAATGCTTGTTTTAAGCCTGTAATTACTTCTTCATTGCTTAATCCAACAGATTTCAGGATTTCATCAACTTTTTCACAAGAGCTTAATAACAAACTACTTAGGATTACCATTGTGGCAATTTTTATTGTTTTCATATTCATATAGCAAATCTGCTTTAAAGAATTGGATTTTGCAAATGTGACAAAGGTCTTTATATTGCATTTTACTAAAACGAAACAAAATCTAATTATATGAGTAAAACCGGACATCCAAAAGGCCTCTATCTCTTGTTT
Source organism: Bacteroidia bacterium (assembly GCA_049243005.1). Classification (GTDB taxonomy): domain Bacteria; phylum Bacteroidota; class Bacteroidia; order UKL13-3; family UKL13-3; genus CAISCU01. The sequence goes on from JBMLOK010000178.1 coordinate 861, forward strand.
TTAACCGAGATGTGGGAGCGATTCAGTTATTATGGCATGCGTGGCCTTTTAACCCTTTATCTAACTAAAGCTACCATTGAAGGTGGTTTGGGTTTTGATGATGCTAATGCAGGATTATTATATGGTATTTATACCGGCTTGGTATATTTAACCCCAATTTTTGGTGGTTGGTTAGCCGATAATTTCATTGGTCAGCGTCGCTCTATCACTATTGGTGGTATTTTGATGGCTTTGGGTCAGTTCTCATTATTTATGTCGAATGCAAATGCTTTACCTTTCTTTTATTTAGGATTAATCCTATTAATTATTGGTAATGGATTCTTCAAACCAAATATTTCTACAATCGTAGGTCAATTATATCCGGCTGGTGATAGCAGAAAAGATGCAGCTTTTACCATTTTTTATATGGGTATTAATTTAGGTGCATTTTTAGCTCCTTTGGTTTGCGGTTATTTAGCTGAAGATTTATTCGCTGTTAAAGATGCTACCTCAGGAAATGTACTTTCTTATGGTTTTAATTATGGATTCCTTGCTGCCGGTATCGGTATGATTTTGGGTCAATTGATGTTTAATATTTTTGGACAACAATACCTTGGTGATTTAGGTAAAGAACCTGGTGCTAAACTTCAGAAAGCTGCTGCTGCTGCTTCAGGACAAGTTGATCCTCCTCTAACTAAAGAAGAAAAAAATCGCCTGTCTGTTATTGTAATTATGATGTTATTCAACATCTTCTTCTGGGCTGGTTTCGAACAAGCCGGTTCTTCAATTTCACTTTATACAGATAGATATATCGACCGTCATGTAGGTATGCTCGATTGGACAGTTCCAACTTCGTGGTTCCAGTCTGTAAATCCTTTGTTTATTGTATTACTAGGTCCTGTGTTTACTTGGTTATGGACATATTTAGGAAATAAAAAGAAAGAACCAAATACCATTATTAAAATGGGATTAGGAATGATTTTGTTAGGTGTTGGTTTCTTTTTAATGATTGGTGCTGCTCTTGAAAGAGGTGGTGATGTTGCTGATACTGCTGTAAAAGCTAACTTAATGTGGTTAGTTGGTACTTATTTAATTCATACAATGGGTGAACTTTGTTTAAGTCCTGTTGGTTTATCAATGGTTACCAAATTGGCTCCTTTACGTTTAGGTTCATTAATGATGGGCGTTTGGTTCCTGAGTTCTTTCATCGCAAATTTCTTGTCAGGATATCTTGTTCAGTTCTTCGCAACAATGGGTGCTCAAACCATTTTTACAATTATTTCTGTTGTAGTAATTGTTTTGGGATTAACCGTTTTAATTATCTCAAATCAATTAAGAAAAATGATGCATGGCATTCATTAATCTAATTTAATATTCTTACCAAAATGGCTGCAATTCAAACTTGCAGCCATTTTTTTTGCCTTAAACTTTCCCGCTTTTTTCAAGGAATACCTTAATGTTTTTTTACTTTAATTTGCTTGTATTATGTTAGAACACCTCGACTTAACTAAAATTCTGGTTCTTGATATAGAAACCGTTCCTCTAGCTCCTTCATTTGATGAATTAAATGAAACTTGGAAAGACCTATGGCTTAAAAAAGCTCAAACACTCAGAAGGGAAGAGGGACAAACAGATTTGGATTTGTATCCGCGTGCTGGTATTTATGCAGAATTCGGTAAGATAGTATGTGTTTCTGTCGGCTATTTTTCCTTAAAAGGTACTGAATATGAATTCAGGGTTAAGTCGTTTTTTGGAGATGATGAGGTGAAAGTATTACAAGATTTTAGCGCACTCTTAAACAAACATTTTTCTGGTCCCGGAAACACTTTATGTGCCCATAATGGTAAAGAATTTGATTACCCTTTTATAGCTAGAAGATGTTTACTTAATGCACTTCCAATTCCGGCGATGTTAGATATAGCAGGCAAAAAACCTTGGGAAGTAAATCTATTAGATACAATGGAATTGTGGAAGTTTGGCGATTATAAAAGTTTTACTTCTTTGGTTCTTTTAGCTTCAGCATTTGGTATTCCAACCCCTAAAGATGATATCGATGGTTCTATGGTTTGGATGGTTTACTGGAAAGAAAAAGATGTTGAAAGAATAAAAGTTTATTGCCAAAAAGATGTAATTACTGTTGCCCAGATTTTACTTAAATTTAGAAATCTTCCTTTATTAACTGAAGATAGAATTCACTTATTAAGCTAGTTTTCTTTTTGATTTAGATGGATTTTTTTAAAAGAATTGAAAGCCAATTTTAATTGATGCTTCAGGGTTTAATAATGCAGGAGAAAATGTTTTTCCCATTACTTGAATGTTTTTAGAGCCTCCAATTCTTAAACTCATTCCGGCCCAGGGACTCAAATATAAATGCTCACTTAACGGAATATGATAACCAAAACTTCCATTTAATAAAAACGATTCATAATCAACTGCTTGGTTGCTTGTTTTTTCTTTAATATTTCCGTTCCACTTAACCAATCCTCCCCCAATCCAAAATCCTTTATCACAATTCTTAAAAAAATAATCTCCTAATATGGCATACGATTGAATGGTATTTTCTTTAAATTGTTTTGGAGTTATAAAAGCAGGCATATATACTTTTGTAACAAGTGCACGCAATCTAATTTTATCTGAACCAAAAGTTATGGCTGCAAAATTTCCTCCTGTTGCATAAGGAAGTGCATCTACTTCTAAGCAGATTCTTAGTTTTTTCTCATTGTTTTGCGCTAAAACAGAATGATTAGAAACATGGTATAGAAATGTAAAAAGGAAAATTGAGATGATACTTTTCATGCTGCAATCATAGCAGACACTTTTATTCAATCCTATGATTTTTGCAAGCTTTTGATTTCTTTCAATCTAAAATTTCAAATCACTTAATTTCTGATTGAGATTTTTGATAATACCAGGCCAGCTGTACGTTTCAAAGAAGCTAGAAGGGATTTCTCCAACTTTCCCTTTTTTTAGTTGATGCACAATTTCTTCTGCAAATAAATTCCATTCATGATCATTTATTATTTTCAAGAAATCACCACAAACATCCGGATTAATTCCTTCAGCTCCGGTTTTACTGGAGATTACAACCTGACTTCTTGATAATGTATCAACTGCTTTGGTTTTTATTCCACCTCCACTAATAATTGGGTTTAACATCAAATCTGCTCCATCAATGTATAATTCTATATCATCAACAAAACCACAATAAGTTATTTCTTGAATCGGATTTAGTTTCTCTTCAATTGATTTTGGTAAATTTTTGCCACAAATTAAAATATGAAAGGAATGAATTTTCTT
>JBMLOK010000179.1:0-5425 GCA_049243005.1 Bacteroidia bacterium
CCTCTTCCATTGCCTTTCATGATGCCACCATTCATTAAACAATAGGCATCTTTGGTACGCATAATGATTCCTAATTCAAAGGTATTACCTGCATTACTGAATTTACTTCCTCCTATTGATGCTTCATAACTGAAATGAAAATTAATTTGCTCTGTTAGACTCAATGCACAATGAAAAAGTGGTGCGATTAAATTGGTATTTCCCGATACTGCAGTTCTTAATCCTAAACCTAAAGTAAGTTCATCTTTAAAAGCATAATCACCTCTCACTAAAACATGGTTTGAAAACAATTGTCTGTCGTACCTGCCTGATACTTGAAATGATTGTGCAATGGTATTCGGATTTTTCCTATGTATCCAACTAAAATGACCAGTATACCTTCTTGGCAAAATATAATCATTAAACAATCCTATGCTGGTATTATTGGTAATATGCTGAAATGCAAATCCAATATTTAAAGCATTTCTTGAGCCACCTTTCCCTTGGTTGTAATTTGTAAAATCAAAGCCAAATCCAATATCCGGACTCAGGTTCGAATTGATTTTCATTTGGTCGTTACTGCTTTGGTAAATCGCTCCAAATATGGGATGTAACTGATCTGAGAATACAAACTCATTCCAGTCTACATTTTGCTGTATCAATCCAAAAGACAAACCTGCATTGGCTGTCCAACGGTTACTTAAATTCCTTCTTACACCTAAAATACCTGAAACAAGATTTGTCATGTAAAAATTATTCCCTTGGGTTTCGTTTGATACATTCAAACCCAAAGCAAAAATCGAATTACAAAAACTATAATCAAATGCAGCAGAAGTATTGTGAACCGGTCCATATAAAGGACGAAACAGGTTTCTGTGAACCATTGCTGTTCTTAATTTCCCAGCTCCATCTCTGCCAATCAACGATGGATTCAAAAATGATTTATGCTCATAACTTAAAGTATAAATCGGATCTTGTGCCTGCAATAAAACTGGCATTACCATCAACATAATATGTAACAAAAACTTCTTCATTACCTGATTAGTGTTAATGTTCCCCTCCTATTGTATTGCTTTGAACCGGTTTCTTCTCCTTGCCAGGTTTTTCCGCTGGTAAATTCTGCTTCAATCATCCAGATATAATTTCCCTGCATACATGGATTTCCATTCAAGTCAATGCCATTCCAACCTTCAGCCGGAGAGCCATTCACCAATGCATTACTCTGCCAAACCAATTCACCCCATTTATTAAAAATCTTGATTTCATATTTTATCAATTCAACTCCTGCAGGTTTAAAAACACGTACTTGTTCTGTACCATAATCCGGACTAAAAGCATTAGGTACAGATAAGCCTTCCCAATAGGCAGGTAAACAAACTGTATCTGTATAAAAGGTATCACAATTGTTTGTTGTAACAACCTTTAATTCCACATTAAAACAACCACTATCTCTTTCTGCATAACGATGAAAAACTTGCTCGCCAAAGCCGGTATTACCATCACCGAATTTCCATTCGAAAGTGAATTTATTAAAGGCAGTGGTATTAAATTCCACTTCACGGTAAGGCTTTTTATCTTCAATTAATTGTGATGTAAACTTAATTCCTGATTTTGAATCAACACGAATTGGCTTGTAGAAAGTAAAACTATCTCTGCATACCACGCCTGATTTAACAACCAGACTCACACTAAATATTCCCGGAACAGTATAAATATGAGTTGGACTAACTTCACTTGAAGTATCACCATCTCCAAAATACCAAGTGTATTCGCTGCCACCTTTACTCGAATTTTTAAATGGAACAGAATAGGGCAAACACCCTGATGAATCATTAAAGTCGAATGAAGCAATAGGCTGATTCATAATTTCAAAAGTACTTTCAATACTATCTTTACACTGAAAAGTATTAGTTACAATCAACTTAATCGGATAAACTCCCAATCCACTATAAAACTGAACAGCATCTTTTGTAATGGCAGTATTTCCGTTACCAAAATTCCAGTTATAGGAATTCGCTCCAGTACTTAAATTAGTGAAACTTACATTAGCCGGACCAAAACAAGTATCTTTAGGTGTATGATAAAAATTGGCAATAGGTTTTGGCCAAACCTGAATATATTTTGTTGATGAATCTTTACATCCATCAATACTAATTCCGGTTAATGAAACCAAATATTGTCCAGGGTTTATATACAAATAATTAGGAATGGAAATATCACTAATGGTATTTCCATCACCCAAACTCCATGTATAAAAAAGCCCAGGGTCAGAACTGGCATTAAACGAAAATTGATGTCCAAAACACGCTGCATTGGTATCTACATTGATATCGACTTTGGGCAAAGGTTTAATTTCTATTGTATCTAAAATCTCAGTACTGCAAGCATTGATAAACGATTGTAAACGCACTCTTATAGCAAATTTACCAGCGTTTAAATATTGATGCATTGGATCATACTGATTGCTTGAATCTCCATCACCAAAATACCATTTGATACTTCCTGTATCAGTTAAATTGGAGTTAAACTGAACTTGCTGTTTTGCACAATTAATTCCTTTTGAAAAATTAATATCAAACAAAGGCTTTCTCAATACCGTTATTACAACCATGCTTGTATCATAAAAACAATTATTGCTAACAAACTGGTAAGCCTGATAAACTCCGGGAGCTGAATAAGTATGAACCGGATTCTTTTCAGCAGATGTAAATCCATCACCAAAATCCCAAGAAACAAAGGTGCTTCCTTTACTATTATCACCAAATTGAACACGTAATGATTCACATCCAATTTTTGAAGAAACTCCAAAGGATGCTTCTAAATTATCAGGCAAAACCTGAACTTCCTTTGATGTGCTATCAACCCCACACATATTGGTAACCTTCAATTGAATCTGGTACTTACTGATTGAATCAAATGCAAAATAAGAAAGCGGTTGTCCTGCTGGTTCAAACAAAGATGAACTATTTCCATTATCGAGATTCCAGTCAAAAAATTGTGGATGTCCGACACTTGTATTGGTAATAAACAATCTCAATGGTGAGCATGATGTATCTAAACTCAAGTCAAATGCTGCTTTAGGAATTGTTTTTACTTTCACTGTATTCAACCTAAATAAGGTATCATAACAAGCCTGCTGTGATTTTGTAATTAACTGAACATGATACAAAGTATCCTTTAAAAATGCACCATTAAAGGTATGCTGAACCGAATCAATTGTAGAGTTAAAATTAAAGCCATCACCAAAATTCCACATCAATTCAAATGGAGATTTTACAATAGAAGTTGATTTTAAACTCAGTAGTAAATCAGCACAACCACTATCCTTTGATGTTATAAAATCAGTAACAGGTTTTGGAAATGCTTTAAAACTTTTTATGGTAGTATCCTTACATCCATCAATACTGCTTGTAATTAATTTGATTTGATAAATTGAATCAATAATTCCTCTATGTACAGGAAATGTAATACTTGGATTAAAAACACTGATATCATTAAAACCAACCAATGAATTGCTACTTGTCCAGTTGAATTGTGTTCCATACAAACTGATATTATTTGTAGTAATCTGAATTGGAGCACATGCACTATCTATTCCGAATGAAAATCCTGAAATTGGCCTTCCTGCTTGTCTAAAGCTTTGACTAAAACTATCTGTACAGCCAAACAATGTTTTTGCTTTTAGCTGAACTGAATACATATTACTGTTTGCCGATTGTAAATCACTTATACCAACAAAAGTTTGAATTGAAGCTGAATCGTTTTCAATAGTTAAATTGCTGCTACTTGCTTTCCAAATAAATCCAGTTAAATCCAAAGCTGGTTGATTTGAACTTTGGTTAATAACAACAGCTCTTTCAGGATAACACAATACCGTATCTAAAAATGTAAAATTCGGTTGGGGTAATGGTTTGATGGTAATGTTTTTTGTTAATGAATCCCTGCAACCACTAATAGCAATGGCATGTAACTTTATTTGAATAAGGGTATCAACATTGCTATAATTAAAAAATGTTTGGCTTGGATTGGCTAAATTTGAGGTAGTAATGTTTGATCCAAATTCCCATAAATAATTCAATCCATTTAAAGGAAATGAATTGTTCTGAAACTGGATAATATTACCACTACAAGTAACAGAATCAATAGCAATAAAATCAGGTCTAGGATTACTGATGGTATAAAACCATTTTTCAAAAGTATCATTTTTACATCCGTTTAAGGAAAGCGCAATTAAACTTATTTTGAAACTATCGTTGGCATTGGTGAATACATATCCCGGAAAATTAATTCCTGTACCAATTTGTGTTTGATTTACTTTCCATACATAATTTGAATTTGCATCAGGATAAACATCAGCAGAAAAAGCATTCACTGGAATTACAAAAGGTGCACATGAAACTGTACTTGAATAATTAAAAAATGCTTTTGCATCAGGTTTAACTTTTACCGATTTGCTAATCGTATCTCGGCAAGTATTCACAGCAATGCTAATAAGTTGGATTGAATAAACACTATCCACAATACCTGAATTATAAAAAGTTTTAGATTGATTTACCAAGCTATCATTGGTCATACCGTTAAAATTCCACTTAAATTTCAAACCTGAAAAAGCATCTGTTGTATTTGTTATAGATGAATTCACAAGATTTACAGCTAAAGGATTGCATCCAGAATCTGCACTTGAAATAGTAAAACCTGTTGTTGGTTTAGCCAAAACCTGAATTTGAATAGTATCTGTATTACTACAATTATTGGTATCTGTATATAGATAAATTAGATTCTTGAGTCCAACTCCTGCCCCACCCGGACCAAATCGTCCTATAGATGAAGTAGAGATTCCGGACCAGATTCCACCTGCAGGATTAAATCCACTTAAAACAATAGAATCAGAATTCTGACAAACACTTAAATCAGAACCGGCATTTACAATCGGATTATCTCTTACACTTAAAACAAGGGTATCAGAATTTGAACATGAATTGATATCAGTATAAAAATAACTTAAGGTATAATTTCCGGTTGGCATCACTACAGGATTAAAACCTGAATTTGTAATAACTCCGGTACCTGACCATATTCCACCTGAAGGATTTCCACCTAAATTAAATAAGCCATCAGATTTACATTTAAACAAATCGTTTCCTGCATTCACATTAGGTTTCGGAAAAACAATTACTGTATCTGAATTACTAATCGAAGCAGGAACTCCAATACAATTTAAGGTAGTTACCAATCGTCTGAAAACAGTGCTTTGATTTAAAATCCCAGGAGAATAGTTTTGAGAAGAATCATCTGCTCCTGCATTAACCCAATCTGATCCATCCCATTTTTGCCACTTGTAACTTAAAGTTCCTAATCCACCTGCAGCGCTATTTCCATTGATGCTTGGTGCTAATAACCCTTCACAAATAGCAGCATTGGTTTGAATGGAATTATTCTGAATAGC
>JBMLOK010000179.1:5525-8293 GCA_049243005.1 Bacteroidia bacterium
GGAGCTCCAGAACAAACAGGATTTGAATTTGCTAATGCTGTTAAACTTGGACTAGGCAAAATACTTATTACTTGTGAGTCTGCTAATGAAATTCCACATTCATTAATTGCATAATGAACTACCAAATAATTAACTACAGAAGTGGTATTGTTTGGGAAATAAACAAAAGGACTTTTGCTATTTGCATTACCCGAAATATAAGAAAAAGTATTGGGGTTAATATCCCATTGAAATCCACTTAAAACACCAAAAGAGCTGTCATATAAAACCTGATGAGCAGCACTGCTACCATTAAAAGATATGTTTTGTAAACCACAATAAACTGTTGAATCCAACAATGAAATCTTTGGAACATCTTTTATAATGATAAAGGTATCTTTTATAGAAGAACCACATATATTGGTAACATTTAATCTAATTTTATACTTGCCTGCTTTGATAAAACTAATAGCCATATTAGTTGAATCAGGATGTCCTGAAGAAAGCAAAAACAAATTAGATGTATCTGCAAAAGAATTTCCGTTGGAATCTAAAACACTCCATTTGTTTCTGATGCGACCACAAGAACCAATTGTATTAGATGTATTGTTAAAACTTATTGTATTGTTTTTACATCTGTTTAAAGGATTGTAAGTATAGGTAAAATTGGCGATTGGTGGCACTTGAGCACAAATTTGTTTATTAATTGTATCGCTACCACATGGATTTGTTGCAATTAATCGAACGGGAAACAAACCCGCATTAGGAAAAGTAACAGGTGGTGGAATAGTTAAATTAGAAGTAGCCGGACTAGCAGAGCCAAAATTCCATTGATACAATGTCGTATTTGAACAAGATATTCCATATAAACCTGCGGAAGAACCATTAGTAATATTGATGGGTGTATTGGCACAAACTGTTGTATCCGGATTTGGAGAAAACTGAGGAATTGGTCTTGTCCAGATTCGAAAATTGCCCAAAGTTGCCGGAGTACTGTCACATAAATTATGAGCTTTAGCTTTTATGACAAAAGCTCCTCCCGATTTTAAACAGGAGTTTGAAGTAAAAGTATGCCAAACAGTATCACTTGTTAAATTGTCTATTCTTAAAATCGGACTTCCATCATCAAAATCGAAAGTATAAAAAGTTCCGGCTGAATTATTTTGGTAGTTACTTACAATAATCGGATAGGTAAATGGGGCACATCCTTGTTTATTTGTTGGTCCACTTAAACTAATTGTTGGTGCTAATTGATTACTAACAAAAAAGGTATCTGTTGTAGTACAACCATTGTTATTATTTGCTGTTACCGTTAAATTAAAAGCACCCATTGAACTATAAACATGACTTGCTTTAGTAAATGTTGGAGACAAAGTTAATGGCAAACTATCTCCCCAATTAATAACAACATTAGTCATGGCTGCTAAAACCTGGCAATTATTATAAACAGTTAATCTATAAACAGGATTACTTGTACTTGGATTACCTTGGCAATTACTAAATTCAGGATAAGCAAAGATGTTTGAATCAGATACCAAAGCTAGTGGCCTTTGTTTTACTCCAACATTTGCATTTAAACTATCTACACAGCCAAATGAATCTGTTACAATTAAACGAACACCATAAGTTTGAGTAGCACCTCCAAAAAACGGATTAAAAGTAACTACAGGATTGGTATCAATTCGTGCTGCCGGAGAGCCAAAAACATATGTTCTATTAAAAACCCAATTGTAATTTAGCTTTCCAGTTCCTGTTGAACTATTGGTAAATGTAACATTGGTACCTGGGCAAGCATTGTTAGGACTAAAACTAAAATTTGCCTGAGCTTTTGATATTTTTATATTCTTTAGGGTATCAGAAACTATCAAAATTGGGGAATTCCTTACAACTCTAATAGCATAATTATAGGAAGAAATAACAGAATTTGGCAAAGTAAAGTTCATACTAATAGAACTTGAATTCGCCAGTATTAATGGAGAAGCAAAACTTCCAGTAGCAGATGAAAGCTGAACTTCAAAATTAGGATTTCCAATTGGACCAATTGTATCAAACAAAATAGTATAAGTTGCCCCTGCACACAATCCTGCTGCTGAGGAACTAAAGCGCAAATTATTAATAGATTGAGCATTCAACCCGAAAAATAAAAAGCAACTAACAAAAATTGTAAGTATGTATTTGTTTATTCCCAATTAGAAAAATTTCTACTAATTTAAGATTATTTTATGAACTAAATATTTCTAAATCAGTAAAAAAACATGATGAAGAATCTTAAGCGATTATTCCTCAGAAAAAGAGAGGCCTTCTTCAATTGCTTCATATCCTTGTTCGTTAAGCCAACGTGCATAAGCAGCAGTAAATCCATGTGAAACAATTATTTTCTTTGCCCCACTGGCTTCAACAGCATAATTTAATCCATCCCAATCTGCATGATCACTTAAAACAAATCCTTTATCAGCAGAAAGTCTTCTTCTACTTCCTCTAACTGCCATCCATCCACTAGCAACTGCATCAGAATAGGGTTCAAATTTATTTAACCAATTTGTTCCTGCAGCTGAAGGCGGTGCAATAATTAAGGCTGTTTTTGTTGATTCTTTACCAACACCTGAATTTAAAATCTTCCAAGGTTTTAGTTTAAATCCGGCGGCTTCACAGGCTTCATTCATATTAGCTATTGAACCATGCACATAAACTTCACCAATTTCATGGTTTACATTTTGCAGGATTCTTTGCGCCTTTCCCAATGAATAAGCGAAAATAACAGATGCCATTTTCTTTTCCTGATTTGCTTT
>JBMLOK010000180.1:0-4722 GCA_049243005.1 Bacteroidia bacterium
GTTTGAAGCTTTTCAATATTCATTGGCTTTTCTACAATATCAATTACAAAAGGGTACTGACTTGCTCTTAGCACATCATTACTTGCAATTGTTGTGCAAAGAAGAATTACTCTGCAATCGCTTATTGGTTGCTTTTGAAGTTCATCTAAAAAGCGCCAGCCATCAAAAATTGGCATAGATAAATCTAAAAACAGAATATCCGGTGTAATTAATCCCGATTGTAATTTCGTAATTGCTTGTTGTCCACTTGTTAAATCAACTACATTTATTCGTGGATCGAACTTTTGAATTAGCTTCTTATTGACGAAATTATTTATGATATCATCATCAACCAACATAATTAAATTTGGACGTCTTCCCAGCTTATAAAAAGTTCTTTTTTCATTAAACGATTTAAGAGAATGAATCACATTATTTAATTGATGTACCGCCTCATTTAATTGGAAAGCTGAAGTTTTTAAGTTAGCTATTAGTTCCTTTTTGTTTTCCTGATCTATACCTTCTTCATCGAACAAAGAACTTAGACCCATAATATTTGCTATGGGCAAGCGTAAGGTATGAGAAGTTAAATATCCAAAATCACTTAATCGTTTTTGATTTTCTGCAAATTCTTTTTCAAGTTGAATATGGCCTGAAATATCATGCAAAGCCATCAAACAAACATTTCCATTTTCTGATGGATATTTATTAATCAAAGCTTCAATCCACAACTTTCCACCATTTTTAGGAATAAACTGAACCTCTAATTTTAATCCTGAAAAATTTCCACTCTCCATTAAAACTATCCTTTGTAGCAATTCTGATGGAGCACTTAGGAATAAACTGATTGATTTATTCAGCATTTCCAAACGATGGTAACCCAATAATTTTTCTGCCTGTAGATTAACTTCCTTTACAATACCAGCCTCAGAAACAAGCACAAAAGATTGCAGACTTTGTTGAAACAAATTTCGTATATCATACTGAGACAAGCTATTCATGGTTTTATAAATATAGCAAAAAATAATCAAAAAAAAACGTTCCGATTACTAGGTAACCGGAACGTTTTACAATGTTATTGTGAATTGTCTATTGATTAACGAATAGCAGCTTCAAATAATGGGTTTGAGAAGAAGTTACGGAATTCCATATCATCTTTAGCCATTGTGCGAGCTTTAGCATCTAATGCAACCGCACGAGCTAAGTTAGTTGTAACAACATCTTGGTTGTTTAATCTAGCACCACAAACAGCTCTTAAATAATATAAATCCCAAGTTAATTTGTCGGTATCCATATTATCGATTGCAGTTTTAGCACCGTTAGCATCACCATTTAATAAAGTAGCTAAAGCAGAATTGAAATCTGATTTACCACTTTTTTGGAAACAAGAAACAGCTAAAGGATAGTTACCTTTTTTGATAGCGAATAAACCTAAGTTATAATAAGTATTTTCACCAGCATTTAAAGCATCCATGTATAAAGCTTCAGCAGCAGCTAAATCACCTTTAGCACGAGCAATAGCAGCTTTATTAGCTAATACTTTACCATTTTTAGGACTTAAACCATCAGCAGTATTTAAATTAGCAGAAGCATCATTTAAATTATTTTGTTTGATTTGAACTGCAGCTAATTCGCAGAATCCTTTCCAATCAGAAGCATTACGAGTATTGTAAGCATTTAAAGCTTCAGTTTTCTTAGCAGCATCAGTTGAAATAATGGCTAAATGATACAATTCATCATTTGATAATTGCTCATATTTACCATAATAGTTCATCAAATCAGCTTCAGTTTTGAAAGGTTTAGCACCTAATAAAACCAATTCAGATTTTCTTAATTTAGGAAGAATTTTATCAGCAGCGATTTTCCAAGAAGCTTCATGATTTCTGCGTAACAAACCTTCACGCTCTTCATCAGAAATGCTAGTATTGTTAATAATAGCTAACATTTCGTTTTTATCAGCTAATTCAGAGTTAGATAATTCAGCTGCAAAACCTTTCCAGTCTTCAGCCAACATATAACCCATTGCAAAATTGCTATCATTAGCTTCTGTGAAGCCTAATTTTTTCAATTCTTTTTTGAAGTAAGCAAAAGTGCTTTCAGAACGACCTTTTGACAAATCATTGTTTCTAGAAAGTTCACCATCAGGAGAAGCAGTAGCATTAATAGAAATACCTCTGATAACCCAATTAGGATCTTTTTTCAATAAATTCTTTAATTCAGCAATTTGTTTTTTGTTGTCAACTACTTTTCCTTGTTTGAAGCTAGGATTGAATTTAGCAACATCCATAGGGAAATAAATTCCAACTGATTTATTAGACATTTCAGGTTTGTAATTGTCACCAATCATGTAAACCTCATCTTTAAATTGTACTAAACCAGCAGTAGCAACAGTACCTTGAACCATGATATCACTAGCAACCGGCACTTCTTTGCCTTCGAAAGTGAATCTAGGGTATAATTTTACACTACGCATGTTAGCAGTGTAAGGAATTTTATCTGTATAAGTAATAGTTCCACCTAATTTAGTGTCGATGGTTAAATCAGCATTAACTTTAGCTTTTGAACCTTTAACAGTAGTTTCTTTCAACTTAATTTCACCACCATCAGCAGTTTTTAAATAAGGTTGGAAGTTAACAACAGCTTTTGGCTTAATAGATTTAGGAGGAACTGTTCCAGTAATAGTAACTAATACTGAGTCACCTTTCATCTCCAAAGGGTCTGGAGTTACGGTGTACATGTTCTTCGTAAAGTTAATTGGACCGGTACATGCTCCTAAGAACAGAGAGCCGGCAATTGTCATAGGGAGAAGTTTTTGTGCAAAATCCTTCATTGTATCTTAATTTTGTGCTGCAATTATACTTTATTTGGAATAAAGTTCACCTAATTTTTATCAAATTGTACATTATCAAAATAAAAGGGAAAGCAAAAATTCCCGACTACCTTCAAGTAAGGGACGACAATTTTACATTAATCTGTTATACCCGAACAGACCGCCCCGAGCGGGCTTTAGAGAAATGCGGCATGGGCGAGCATATTGAAATAATTAAGCAAAAAATGGAAGAAATTCCTTTTGGACAAATGACTAAATTAGATTTGAAATGAGTGATATTCAACCCATCATAAAACTCGAAGGAGCAAATATTTTCCAAAAAGACAATTTAATTTTGTCGGATTTGAACCTAAAAATTTATCCGGGGGAATTTGTTTACCTCATTGGAACCACAGGAAGTGGGAAAACAAGTCTATTAAAAACTTTGTATGGTGAACTCAAACTTGAAAAAGGTTTGGGAGAAATTGCAGGTTTTCATTTAGACAGTTTAAAAAAGAAGGAAATTCCATTCTTAAGAAGGAAATTAGGAATTGTTTTCCAAGATTTTCAGTTGCTTTTTGATAGAAATGTGGCTGAAAACCTATTTTTCGTAATGAATGCTACAGGCTGGACCAACGAAGATGAAAAGATTTCAAGAGCTGAGGAAGTGCTTAGTTTAGTAGGATTGTCAACAAAACTTCACAAAATGCCATTTGAATTAAGTGGTGGAGAACAACAAAGATTGGTTGTTGCCAGGGCATTGCTTAATAAACCTGATGTTATTTTAGCTGACGAACCTACAGGTAACCTTGATCCTAAAACGAGTGATGATATTTTATCCTTATTACACCAACTGAGTTCAGCTGGTAATACTGTGCTTATGGCAACACACGATTATAGGTTAATTGATAAGTTTCCTGCTAAAGTAATTAGATGTGAAGGAGGAAAAATTACTCTTCCGTCTCAGGAACTTTATCAAGAATAAGTCCGCTTAAAATATTTCCATTAAACCTGTTATTATAATGCAGGTTTAGTTTTTCATAACGAGATTGAAAATCATCCTCCCCGATTGGCACCGACATTAATTCTGTAATTTTGGCTTTCCAATCGAGGGGGTTTTTAGCTGATATATATAAGTCATCAAAGCCCAAACCTTCCAATTCTTTTTCTGAAGCAATTAAATGTCGACCATTAAATAACAAATGGAGTAAAAACTGTTTCATGCCTGTAGTACCAATAGCCGGCATTAAATTTATTTGTGATTTTTTTACCAAATCCATTACATCCTCATCACTTAAATGTTCTTTAAGTCGGATATTGGCATTTTCTGAAATAGCATTTCGTAATTCAGGTTTTGCCCCCTCTCCTGCTATTAATAACTTAAAAGGCAATTCTGAAAACACATTTTTAATTAAAAACATGGCAGAATCGTGGTTGAGTTGCCTGTCTAAACGTGCATGAAACAAACAAAATTTCCCTGTTCCTTCTGGTACTCTGTATTTTTTCTCCGAATGAAAAGCCGGTAAATAGTAGGATTTGGTATTGTATCGTTTACAAAAACTTGAATAATCTTTGGGAGAAATACTTAAAATCATGTTTGCATGGTTCAAAACAGATTCAAATTCCCTGAATTTCATGGCTTCTTTTTCATAATACCATTTTGAAAGTTTAGATTTTCCTCTTGATTTTTCTAAATAGTATTTGGATGAAATTTTATCTACTCGAACCAGTTTATACCTGCTTCTAAGTGTTGGTTCACTCAAGAAAAAACATGATTCCAAACCTTCAAATAGTATAGGCGCTTCAATTGAAATTAAATTTTTCAATAAAGAACTAACTCCTGCAGAATAAACTATATCAGGTATTGAATTTTCCGATGTCCAAATTCTTTTAGGATGATACCTAAAAACCTTTTCACAATATTGTTCTAAATC
>JBMLOK010000181.1:0-6149 GCA_049243005.1 Bacteroidia bacterium
TACATAAATGAGCTAAAGGTGCTAAATCTCCTGATGCACCTAAAGAACCTAATTCATAAACAACCGGAAGTATATCTTTATTAAAGAATTCAATCAAAGTTTCTACTGTTTGTAATTGCACGCCACTGTAACCAAACGACAATGATTGTACTTTTAACAATAGCATAAGTTTTACTATCTCATTTGGCACTTCATCACCTGTTCCACAAGCATGAGATAATAACAAATTTTCTTGTAACTGATTTAATTCAGAATCTGATATTTTGGTATTACACAAAGAGCCAAATCCGGTATTGATGCCATAAAATGCTTGCTCATTGTTCTCCATTTTTTTGTCGAGATAAGCACGGCATTTTAAAATTCTTGCTTTTGCATCATCAGACAATTTTAAATGCTTTTTTTGTTTGATGATGGCATCGATATCAGCTAAATTTAATACCTGATTAATTTCAAAATATGAATTCATTTTAAGATTGAATTGTATTGATTAATTCTTCTAAACTAAGTTTTTGCTGAATGCCTGTTTCCAGGTTTTTTAGACTGAATATTTGGTCTCTCATTTCATCATCTCCAATAATTGCAACATATAGAATGCCTAATGAATTGGCATAATCTAGCTGTTTTCCAATTTTTTTGGTGATATCAGGAAATACTTCCGCACAAATATTTTCTTTCCTTATTTTTAAGCAGGTTTCGTAAGCAAACTTTCTCCCTTTTTCATCAAAATGACAAAAGATAATTTTAGTAGGAGAATTTCTGATTGTGTTAGGGAACAAATTAGCCTCTTCCATTACATCATAAATTCTATCTAAGCCAAAAGAAATTCCAACTCCCGATACATCTGGTAAACCAAATATGCCGGTTAGGTTATCATATCTTCCACCACCACCAATGCTCGATCTTAGACTTCCACTGATTGCAACTACTTCAAAAATAGCACCTGTATAATAACTCAAACCACGAGCAAGACTAAAGTCTAATTCCAATTGGTTGTTTAAATCACATCCTGTAAAATCAAGAATTGCATTTACCTCATCTAAACCTTTTTGGAATGCTTCATTATTTCCACAAATTTCACCTAAATCTTTTAAAGAATTTGTTGATTTTGGAAGCAGCAAATAGGCTTTTATTTTTTCTATTTGGTTTGATGTTAAACCTTTTTCTTTTAGTTCTTCTTCAACTTTTTCAATCCCGATTTTATCGAGTTTATCAATGGCAACTGTTATGGCTCCAATTAATTCCGGTGCTCCACAAGCCTCTGCCAAAGCGGTAAGAAATTTGCGGTTATTCATTTTTATAACAACCGGAATTCCAAGTAAAGCAAAAGCTTCATCATAAATACGAATGAGTTCAGCTTCATTTAACAAACTATTACTTCCAACCACATCGGCATCACATTGCCAGAATTCTCTGTAGCGCCCTTTTTGAGGTCTGTCGGCTCTCCAAACAGGCTGCATTTGGTAACGTTTAAAAGGAAAACTGATTTGATTTCTATTCATTACAACATACCTCGCAAAAGGTACAGTTAAATCGTAACGTAAACCTTTTTCGGCTATAAAAGATAAGCTGCGTTTGGAATCTAAATCACTTACCTTTCCACTGAATGAAGGAAGGAATGTTGGGTCTAATTCTTCATGACCCAAAGCTTTTTCGTTGTATTCAATCAGCTTTTTGAAATAGTCACCTGAATTTAGAATTTTAAATAACAATTGATCACCTTCATCGCCATATTTACCGGTTAAGGTACTTAGGTTTTCCATTGAAGGAGTTTCGAGTGGCATGAAACCCGATTTTTTAAAAACAGATTCGATAATTTGAAGAATATATTTTCTTCTTTGAACTTCTTTTGGTCCGAAGTCTCTTGTGCCTTGTGGTATGGATGGTTTTTGTGCCATGATGCGCGAAGATAAGGATAAATGCTGAATGGCACATTCTTCAATTGAATATCCTGATTACACTGCTTTAGTTCAACAACATTTCAGCCAATTCTTCTCCAATTTTTCCGGATAAAGCCACACCCATTCCATTCATTCGAACGCCTGCTACAACATTGTTTGAAAGCCTTTTGATAAAAGGAGTTTTATTGCCTCCAAACGCCATAATACCAGTCCATTGTCTTTCAATGGTGAAATCATGTTGCGGGATTATCCATTCTTTTAGATGAGAAATCAGTTGGTTTTGAATTTTGGGATTGAGTTCAAATTCCAATGATTCTTCGGTTTTAAAATCGAGGTTTCTGCCTCCTCCAAACAAAACCCTTTTTCCTACATTTCTAAAATAATAATAACCTTCATCAAAACTGTAAGTTCCATTTAGTTGAAGGCCTTCAATTTCATTGGTAATAAGAACTTGTCCACGGCCTGGTTGTAAATCTATCTCCGGAATTAATTTTTTACTAAAAGCATTGGTGCATATAGCTAGTTTTTGTGTTTTTATTTTGATGGATTGAAATTCACTTTTTAAACTGAGTTCAATTGAATTACCTAAATCTTCAAAGGCTTCAACACTTGTTCCTGTTAGTATTCTGATGCCTAAACTGTTTGCATAAGAAATAAAATTATCCATCATTAAGCCAGTATCAATTTGTCCATCTAAGTTGTTTTTATAAATTGATTGAACTTTGTTTTTATCAAATCCAAAATAGGAGTGATGAGATGGCAATTTTTCAAAAACTGGTTGATCAAAAACAGGAAATAAAATCTGGTTGAGCAATTCAATTTTTGACTCATCAAATTCTTGATTATGGAAGATTATTTCATGAGAGCCTGTTGCTTCATATCCTATATTTTCATCACCAAGTCGGTTCCGTAATATTTGTAATCCACTAAATCTTTTACTTACTAATTGAATGAGTGATTCTTTACCCATTAAATCTAAATCAGCCAAATCTTCTGTAGGATTTCCAATACAAGCAAAACCCGCATTTTTGGTACTTGCTCCACTTGGTAAAATTCCTCTTTCAATAATTGCTATATTTAGATTTTTATTTTTTTCCTTGATGGAACAAGCCGCTGATAGGCCACAAATACCTGAGCCAATAACAAGTACATCGAAATGTAGAAAGTTTTTATTTTCCCAGAAGCTAATCATAATTACGACTTAAAAATGCATTAAATTAAAAAGATTAATGAAATCCTAAAGTTTGAAATTTACTTTTGAAAAGTATGAAAAATGTTAGGACTATCGTAATTTCAATAGTATTTATTTCAATATCAATAGGTTTGGGTTATTTTTTTGGTAGGAATAATGCTGAGAAATCAAAAACGGATTCAATTCAATCGAATATAATTATTGATTCCGATTATGTAAGTTTGGTAAACCCGATGCTTCCTTGTGTTGAGCAATTGAAGTTAAATATGAAAGAATTAAAAACTTTCAGACCCAAATTGGATACCTATTTAGAACAAATTCACAAACAGTATCCTGAAATCCATATTTCATATTATTTCAGGGATTTAAACAATGGATTATGGATTGGTGTTGAAGAAAAAGAATTATTTAGTCCGGCAAGTTTAATGAAGATTCCTGTTATGATTGCTGTGCTTAAAAGAACTGAAGTAGAACCATTATTTATGGATAATAAAATCCAATACGATACTACCTTATTGGATAAAATTGATGAGGATGAAGGAAATGGTTTTAAGAAGAACCATAGCGAATGGTATTCCATTGACCAACTAATCACCCAAATGATTACTTATTCAGATAATAAAGCAACCTTGATGTTAATGCAAGCAGTAGGAATGGATGAGGTGATTAAAGTTAGTAATGATTTAAATCTAGATATCAAAAACGATTTAAACATTAATTCTAACTTTATGAAAGTAAAGGCCTATGCTGCTATTTTTAGGATATTGTATAATGGAACTTATTTAAATAAAGTAAATTCTGAAAAGGCATTGATTTATTTGTCTAAATCTGAATTCTCAAAAGGTATTCGTGCTGCGGTTCCATCAAATATTTTAGTTGCACATAAATACGGAACTCGCGATGAGTTTGATGCTAAGGGCAATAGTTTTAATATTCAATTACATCATTTTGGAATTGTTTATCACAAACAAAAGCCTTTTTTAATTGGCATCATGACAAGAGGAGGGAAGAAGGAAATAAGAGAAAAGATTATTTATGATTTAAGTAAACTTACTTATGATGAAGTAGAATCTTTTTGTAATAAAAATGGATTGGATAATTAGCAAAAAAAAGGTGGATTCAGTATTGAAATCCACCTTTTTTTAATTTTAAATTGATTTAAATCTAACTCTGTGTGGAGCTTGATCACCACCTCTCTGTTTTTTGTTTTCTTCGTAATCACTATAGTTTCCTTCAAAATAAACTACCTGAGAATTGCCTTCAAAAGCAAGAATATGAGTAGCAATTCTATCTATAAACCACCTGTCGTGACTAATTACAACTACGCAACCGGCAAAATTTTCAATGGCTTCTTCCAAGGCTCTTAATGTGTTTACATCAATATCATTTGTAGGCTCATCCAGTAATAAAACGTTACCTCCTTCTTTTAATGTCATGGCCAAATGCACTCTGTTTCTTTCTCCACCTGAAAGTACACCAACCTTTTTGCTTTGGTCGTTTCCACTAAAATTGAATTTAGAAATATAAGCACGAGCATTTACTTGTTTATCTGCCACCAACATCAATTCTGTTCCTCCAGAAATTACCTCAAACACAGATTTTTCAGGAAGTAAATCTTTATGACTTTGGTCTACATAAGCAGTTTTAACAGTATCACCAATTTTGAACTCACCACTATCAGGTTGTTCAAGTCCCATCATCATTCTGAATAAGGTTGTTTTACCAACACCATTCGGACCAATAATACCAACGATACCACCTTTAGGAAGAGAGAAGCTTAGGTTTTCATAAAGTAATTTTTTACCAAAAGCCTTACTAACATTATTGGCTTCAATAACAACATCACCTAAACGAGGACCGGCAGGAATGAACAATTCAAGTGTTTGTTCTTTTTCTTTTTGTTCCTCACCCAACATTCTATCGTAGGCATTTAAACGTGCTTTTTGTTTGGCATGTCGGCCTTTAGCACCCATTTTTACCCATTCCAATTCACGTTGTAAAGCTTTAGAACGTTTGCTTTCTTGTTTTTCTTCAGCTTGTAAACGAGTTGATTTTTGATCTAACCACGAGCTATAATTTCCTTTCCAAGGAATACCTTCACCACGGTCTAATTCAAGAATCCAACCTGCTACATTATCTAAGAAGTACCTATCGTGGGTAACAGCAATAACAGTACCTGGGAAGTTTTTAAGGAATTGTTCTAACCAGTCAACACTTTCTGCATCTAAGTGATTGGTAGGCTCATCGAGTAATAAGATATCAGGATTACTTAATAATAATCTGCATAAAGCAACACGGCGTCTTTCACCACCCGACAATACTTTAACAGGAGTATCGCTCTCCGGGCAACGAAGTGCATCCATTGCTTTTTCAAGTTTGGTATCAAGTTCCCATGCATCATTTTGCTCGAGTTGTTCCATCACCACAGCCTGACGATCGAGGATTTTCATCATTTCATCACCATCTAGATTTGGGTCGGCAAGACTATTATTGATGTTTTCGAATTCATCAAGGAGATCAGTAATGTGTTTAACACCTTCTTTTACTGATTCAAGAACTGTTTTGTTTTCATCGAGTTCAGGTTCTTGTTCAAGGAAACCTATTTTGTAATTTTTAGAATCAAAAACTACTTCACCCTGGAAGTTTTTATCAACTCCGGCAATAATTCTTAGTAAAGATGATTTTCCTGAGCCATTTAACCCAAGAACACCAATTTTAGCACCATAGAAAAATGATAAATAAATATCTTTTAGAACTTGTTTTGATGGCGGATAGATTTTAGAAACCCCGGCCATCGAGAAAATAATTTTGTGATCAGACATAAGTATAAATGCTATTTTGAATTACCAAAAGGGTTGTAAAGATATTAATATGTAGTTGGGATAAAAATTAGTATGTTAAAATCTATTAAATTTTGAGTAAGTGTGATAAAAATATTATGATTTTTTCAAAGATTTTAACATCGGAAATTGGTATGAATTTTTTTGATAAAGGGTAAGGTTTTGTTCGAAAAATACTGACTCAAGTCATTTTTTTTTAATAATGATTAATTTTCGATC
>JBMLOK010000182.1:0-8530 GCA_049243005.1 Bacteroidia bacterium
TATCTATCTTTGCACTCCCCTAAGGGAAGGGAGGCATAGCTCAGCTGGTTCAGAGCATCTGCCTTACAAGCAGAGGGTCCTTGGTTCGAATCCATGTGCCTCCACAAGAAAAGCCTGATAAATTTTATCAGGCTTTTTTTATGCCTTTGCTCTAATTTTAATACAAATCTTCAGCATTATTCATGTTATGTTAATTTGAATTCTTTTTGAGCGAAATAATTAAACCGAAATTCGTTTTTTACTTATGATGAATAAATGGTTTAAATATTCTTTGATTACTTTGATGGCCTTAGTATTGCTTTTTTTTAGTCTTGCAATCTATGTCTATCAAAATCTTGATCAATTCAAAGCTTATGCGCTTAAAGAAATCAATAAACAACTAAAGAGTGAAATTTCAACCGGTAGAATTGATTTGAATCTATTTGCCGATTTTCCTCGCGTTAGCATAACATTTAATCAGGTTACTATTACTGATCCTATTCAAAAGGATTCTTTATTATTTAAGGCTAAAAATCTCTACTTAGGTTTTAACTTTTATGATGTTTTACAAAAAAAGTATTTGCTTCAGTCATTAATTGCTGATTCCGCAATCATTAATGTTTATATAAATGAGAATGGATTAGCAAACTATGATATTTTTAAATCAGAAAATTCTTCTAGTTCAAAACCTTCATCGTTTAAGTTTGAGTTGAACTTGCTTAAACTTAAAAATTCATACCTTAGTTTTAGACAAGATAACCCCAATCAGTTTTATTCTGTTTTTTTTAAAGAAACAAGTCTTTCTGGTAATTTTAGTGATAAAGAGTTTGAATTGAAAACATATGCAGATGCTTTTGTTCAATCAATTAATCTTTCAGGCTTGGAACTTATACATCAAAAACCACTGGTTCTGGATTTGAATTTTTTGGCCAAGCCCTCCGATGGATTATACACCATAAAAGAAGCTAAAGTCAAATTAAGTATGTTGAATTTACTTCTAAGCGGAAATATTCAACAAGCTAAAACTTTCACTGATTTTAACCTGAATTTCAAAGGAGATAAAATTAAAATTCAAGACCTGATAAGTTTATTCCCTTTTCAATTACCCGAAAGTATGAACGACTTAAAAAGTGAAGGCTCTGTTTATTTTACCGGGAATTATTTAGGCAAAGAATCTCGTTATTCGAAACCAAAATTGAACTTGGATTTTGGAGTTGAAAATGGTTCATTAATAAATTCTGTTAACGGAATTAAGTTGTCGAATATCTATTTCAAAGGCAATTTTATAAGTGGAAAAGATGAACAACAGCTGGGTAATCTAAAAATTGAAGGTCTAAAGGCTCAATTGGGACAGGAATCATTAGAAGGTGCAATTGATATTGAACTTTCTAAAAATGCAAAATTGAATGCGAAATTGAAAGGTGGTTTCGATTTATCTGAATTTCAAAAATTAGTTCAGCTTAGCTCTATAAAAAGTATCAATGGAATGGCAAAGTTTAACTTATTCCTAAATGCTGAGCAAGTGAATGGTGTTTGGAATTGGATGAATGTTAAAAACACGGTTGAGATGGAAATGAAAGGTAACGAAATTGTATTAAACGATTTTACGAAGCCTATTCAGAATTATAATATCGGCTTTGTTTTAAAGGATGAGAATATTCAAATTTCAAATCTTGAATTGAAAATTGGTAAAACTGATTTAAAAGGTAGTGGATATTTACCGGGATTATTATCAGAAAATAAAAGTAAAGTATTGGAAATCGATTTAAAATCTGAATCCAATTATTTAGATGCTCAAGATTTAATGATTTATGAACCATCAAATTCAAATACAGAATCTACTCAATCTTCAAGCAAAGAAATTCTAATTCACCTAAGAGCAAATGCCGAGTCTTTTAAATACCAGGATTTAATTGGCAAATCATTTAAAGCTGATCTTGAAATTAAAAATGGCTCGATAAATATTATCGATTTAAAACTAAATGCATGGGGAGGTTTAGTTCAAACCAAAGGAACATTCGACTTTTCAGGAAAGAATTTTATTCTTGAAGCAGAACCAAAACTTCAAAATGTTAAAGTGAAACAGTTGCTTAAAGAGTTCAATGATTTTGCTCAGGATGCTATTAAATCAGAACATATTGATGGAACTTTGAGCTGTAATTCAAAAGTGCTTATGGTTTGGGATGATAAATTTAATTTTCTAAAACCAAAGTTTAAGGCAGTAGCAGAATTAAACATGAAGAATGGACAGCTAATTAATTATCAACCCTTATTCGCACTTTCAAAATTTATTGATATAAATGATTTAAAAAATTTGAAGTTTAGTGAAATGTCAAATACCCTTGAAATAGTTAATGAGAAAATGATTATCCCAGAAATGGATATCAAAACAAACGCTATTTCATTAAGTATTTCAGGTAATCATACTTTTGAAAATTATTTAGATTATCACTTGAAAATAACCTTATCTGAATTGTTAAATAAAAAGAGAAAGGTAACAGAAAATGAATTTGGCGAAGAGGCCGATGCTCCGGGAAAAGTGAATTTGTTTTTAAGTATAAAAGGTCCGGCCAATAATTTAAAGTTTGTATACGATAAAAAAGCTGTAAGGGCTAAAATTGCTGCCGACCTTAAAAAAGAAGGTGCTACTATTAAAGAAATTATTAAATCTGAAATTGGTTTTACAAAAGATACCACAATCAAACAAAGCAATAAGAAAGATGGAAACAATGATGAACTTGAGTTTGAACCGGATTAATGGATTCAAATTCTTAACCTTGCTTGTATTTGGTTTTATTTATGCAAATTCTATTAATGCACAAAGTAATTCTGAATATTCATTTGGAATAAGTGTAAGTCCTACTGCTTCAATTTCATTAATAAGCGGTAATACTTGGAATGATTATCTGGATTCTTCCAATTCAAATCAGGTATTCAAAACTAACCTTCAAATTCATGCCTGGTTCAACAAATCAATCGGTAAAGAAATGGATTTACAACTTGGATTGGGGTATGCAAATATTGGTTTTCAAAGAGCACAAAAAAATTTAAGATTCAAAGATTATACCTACCCAGGTATTGCAACGGGGATTGTAGAAGATTTTTCAAATACTGAAAAACAATTGGATTATTATTATCAATTTCAATATCTACAAATTCCTATGTTGTTAAATATGCAAGTTGGTCGTTCAAAAGATTTTAAATACCGGTATTCGTTTAGCACTGGACTCACTTTGAATACTTTAATTAAGCACAAACTAGTTGCAGAAACTATTTCTGGTTATTATATTGATGGCAAGGAAAGATTCGTGTTAGATTCAACCGGATTTAATGCAAGAAGATTTTCACTACAGGTTCAATTAGGAATGAAGGCTGATTTTAAAATAGATAAAAAAACCAGAGGATTTTTTCAGCCCTTATTAGCTTTCTATCCAATCTCAATTAGTTCGGGTGATAGGAAAATTAATCCTTTTTTATTGATGATTAACTTTGGTATCAACTATTCGTTTTTAGAATAATGCATCCGGAAATAAATAGATTTACAATTCGGGTTTATGGTTTGTTAATTAATGGACAGAATCAAGTGCTGTTGGTCCATGAGCGCATGCCTGAGATGGAATTCACTAAATTTCCCGGAGGTGGTTTAGAATTTGGTGAAGGTACCGCAGATTGTTTAATTAGGGAATTTAAAGAGGAAACTGGTTTAGATGTTCAGGTTAAACGACATCTGTATACAACCGATTTTTTTCAGCAAAGCGCTTTTCGTAAAACTGACCAACTCATTGCAATTTATTATTTGCTGAACTCTGTTGAAACGCAAATCGAGTTACCTGAAAATGAAATTGCAATTGATATTGGAGGTAGAAAGGAATATCTCCGTTTTTTTTGGGTTGATATTAATGAATTGACTGAAGATTTAGTCAGTTTTCCAATAGATAAATTATTAATTTCAAAAATTAAAGAAGGAGAATTAGGTAGATTGGCATAGATTTTTCTATATTGTTTTTATAAAAGTATTCGATATGAGAAATCTAATTGTTTTTGCATTACTCGCTCTTATGGCTTGTAATAGCCAGCCTAAAGATATGGTGGAAGTTAAAGGTCCATTTGATTCTAAATCTTATAAAAGTAATAACAGATATTTTAGAGCTGTATCATCAGGCGAAAGTCAGAATTTAGAAACTTCTAAAAGTAAAGCTCGTTTAGTAGCAAATCAAAGACTCGCTTCAGCAGTACAAACTGATATAAAAATGGTATCAGAATCTTATCAAAATGAAAGAAATATTGAGAATAATTTGGGTGATTTTGGTGAACGTTTTCAGCAATTAACCAGAGAAGTTTTAAACCAAAGGTTGGATGATGTAAAAACCATCGGTGAGAAAACTTACGTGAAGAAAGACAAAAATTATATTACCTGGATAGCAGTTGAAATGCACAAAAAGGATTATTACAAAAGGTTAAAAAGGGAAGCAAAGGAAAATGCTAAACTCACTGAAAAGGAAAAGAAAATGGTTGAAGAAATGATTGATGATGCCATTGAAAAAGCTGAGGATTAATATTTTCTATGTTAATTGATTGTTAAATTAAAAATATTGTATAATTTCTTTTTTATATTGTGGGATGCCAAAACTGATAGAAAAAGATGATTTCTCAAAAGCACTTAAATTAGAGAAGTTAAAGCTGGATATTTTAGCTCCGGCCTTAATGAAGTTGCTTAAACTGGAAAAGGTAAATGATGTTTATAATCAATCTTCAGGAGAAGTAGGCATTGATTTTGCAAATGAGGTTCTTCGACAATTTGGAGTAGATTATGAAGTTAGTAATGATGATTTAGAAAATATACCTAAAAAGGGGCCTTTTATTTTAGTTGCAAATCATCCTTATGGTGGTATTGATGGGATTATTTTG
Source organism: Bacteroidia bacterium (assembly GCA_049243005.1). Classification (GTDB taxonomy): domain Bacteria; phylum Bacteroidota; class Bacteroidia; order UKL13-3; family UKL13-3; genus CAISCU01. The sequence goes on from JBMLOK010000182.1 coordinate 4,888, forward strand.
GTTTCAATGATCACTAAAATTAGACCTGATTTCAAAATTGTTGCTAATTATTTATTACAACAAATAACCCCTGTTAAAGATTATATCATTCCTGTAAATCCTTTTGAAAAACTAGGAGATAAGGGGATGAATATCTCAGGAGTAAAGCAACTTTTGGAGCATTTAAAAGAAAGTCCTTTAGGAATATTTCCGGCAGGAGAAGTAAGCGCATTAAAACTAAATAATCTTAAAATTTCTGATAAGGAATGGGAACCTGTAGTTGGAAGAATTTTATCTAAAGCCGAAGTTAAAATAGTACCTGTTTTCTTTTCAGGTCATAATAGTGTTGCATTTAACCTGCTTGGATTATTACATCCTGGTTTAAGAACCATCAAACTTCCTTCTGAAATGTTCAATAAAAAGCAGACTATCAAATTAAGAATTGGTAAACCAATTCCATATAAAGAGATAGCTGAATATGGAAGCAAAGATTTATTGAATTATGTTAGAGCAAAAACATATGCTTTAGGTGCTTCAATGCCTAAAGAAAATTTAGTTCGAAATACTTTAACAAGGTTAAAAAAACCACAGCCCATCATAAGTGAAACTCCTTTATCCGATATAAAAAAGGATATTGAATCGATTCAACCTGAAAACAAACTTTTGGACTATGATACCTATAGTATTTATATTGAATCGGCTCAAAAAATCCCATCTATTCTAAGAGAAATATCACGATTAAGAGAAATTACTTTCAGAGCAATTGGTGAAGGAACGAACAGAAGCTTTGATTCAGATTCTTATGATTCATACTACAAACATTTATTTATCTGGGATAAAGTAAATGAAAAGATAGTAGGAGCATACAGATTAGGGGAGGGAGATAAGATGTTTAAGAAGTTTGGTGTAAAAGGATTTTATCTCAATGAACTATTTAAAATTGATAGAAAATTATATCCAATTTTATTCCAATCAATTGAAATGGGTAGGTCTTTTGTTAGAGAAGAATACCAAAGAAAGCCGGCTCCATTAATGTTATTGTGGAAAGGAATCAATTTATACATAAAGGCAAATCCTGAACGATTTAAATATATGATTGGCCCAGTTAGTATCAGTAATAGCTTTTCAGAATTAAGTAAAGATTTATTGGTAGCATACATCAGACATAATCATTGGGATACCAAATTGGCAAAGTGTGTAGAGCCAAGAAAAGGATTCCATTACCAGTCTAAGACAGAAGGTAAAGGAATGCTTATGTTAAAACATAGTGAAGATTTAAAGTTATTAGATAATTTTATTGGTGATATTGAAGGAGCTCAAAAGTTAAAAGTTCCTGTTTTGGTGAAGAAATACCTGAAACTAAATGCAAAAATCATTGCTTTTAATGTTGATCCTAAATTCAATGATGCATTAGATGGCTTCTTATTGGTAAAAGTAGCGGATATTCCTGATGAAGCATTTGATATGGTAAACAGATAATAAAAAAGGAGGTTCGTTTAAAAACAAACCTCCTTTTTTATAAATTCATTAGTGATTATTACACTTACATATATCTGTTACCAACCCAAACTATTCTTCTATTAATAAAATCAGCATTAGTAAAACTTGCATTACCTGCAGCATTACCTCCTGTTAAATGAAAATCGCTAAAAGCTGCGTGTGAATTGATGAAACCAGCTCCTGTAAAGTTAAAAGAAACCGGCACATATATTTCATTCATTGCATCTTCGATTAAATTTCTTGATGTTTCATTTGTAGTGTATGCTCCACAAGTTAAAGCTCCTTTTTGTGATGCTAAAGCAACAGCTTTTTGAATAGAATCATTCAGGTTTTTTGTTTTGATGATAAAAACAACCGGACCAAAACATTCATTGTTATACAAATTGGAATCGTTTTCATTTAATTCAATAACAACCGGACTAGCGATTCTTGCATCTTTGAATTCTTCATTTAATATAGATTTTGAATCTACAATCTTTTTATGATTTGATGAATTTAAATCATTAACTCTTTTAAATGTAGCCTCTGCCTGAATAGCACCTAATGTACCTGGGCCAGCTTTTGGATGATCTATTAAGCCATTGAATCCAGCTTTAATAGCTTCAACTGTTTCATCAAAGCTAAGTTTGCCTTCTGAGGTTTGAACGCCCTCTTCTGATATAAAAATATTCTGAGGAGCAGTACACATTTGACCACTATATAAAGAAGCAGAAAATGCAATGTTTCCGGCAACAGCTTTAATATCGGCAACAGAATCTAAGATAATTGAATTAACTCCAGCTTTTTCAGTAAAAGTTGTTTTAGGTAATGATTCAATATAGTTTCCAAATTCAGAATTTCCTGTAAAATCAACTTGTTTGATTGACGGATGTTCAGCCAGTTCTTTTGTAATTGGTGTTTGTATTGAATCAATAGCCATTTGTACTGTGTTGCTATCAAAACCTTGTTGTTTTAATACTTGTTGCAATTCTGAAATAACAATAGCAATAGGTAATACTGATTTTGCATGTGGTTTTACTATACAAGCACTACCGCTAATTAAACAAGCATATAAACCTGGAACTGTATTCCAAACAGGGAAGGTAGAACATCCAATTACTAAGCCTAATCCTTTAGGCATAGGTTTGAAATTCTTTTTAATTGTTAAATCAAATTTGCCCATCGACTTAACCCAATCAGTTTCATGAACAAATCTTGTTAGTTCTGCATAACCCATAGCAATTGCTTCCAAAGCGCGGTCGTTTGCATGTGGACCTGAAGCTTGAAAACTCATCATGTAAGACTGACCTGTTGTATGCATTGTTGCATAAGCAATATCAAAGAAACGAGCTTTAACTCTTTCAAGTGATTCAATTAATATACCAGCTCTTTCTTCAATGCTTGTTTTTGCCCATGACTTTTGAGCATGTTCTCCATTAGATATTAAATCATTTACCGATAACTTAGGATATTGCACACCAATACCTACTTGAAGAAAAGGAGAAACCTCTTCACCAATAAATTCAGAAGCGTTTTGGATTAATCCTGCAAAATTATTGTTCATCGTTTCACTTATCCATGCTTTTGCATTCGCATCTGCATCTTCTGGATAAGCCTTGGGATTCTCCGGATATGGAGTAAAGTATTTTCTTTCAGATAAAGCTTTTACTGCTTGGTGAAGCAATGACTCATGTTTTTGAAATAGGTTCATAGTATAAAATAAAAGAACAAATGTATAAGACTAATGAGTTCAAACAAAGCGAAGCAGTATTATATATATGTAAGTGAGAATATTTTTTTCAATTGAATAATTATTCTTTATGATGAAAGTATGAATTTACTGGGTGTTTCACTGATATAATATTGATGAGTTTAAAATTTTTGTTGTTCATTTACAGTGTATTTACAAGAAAGATTGATAATAGATTTGCAAATAAGAATAAGCTCTCTACTTTTGCAGCCCCTTAACGGTAGGGCAAAACAATAAGTTCTTTTACATCACAGAAAAATAATAAAAAGTTTTTCTTGCATTAAATAAAAAGTTGCATACCTTTGCAACCCCTTTAAGAGAAAGAGTTTAAAGATTGTTCTGTGAAAATTTAGGTTACGAAAAATAAATAAAAATATTTCTTGTTAATTTAAAAATAACACTTACCTTTGCACTCCCTTAACGAAGAGAGATAAA
>JBMLOK010000183.1:0-1673 GCA_049243005.1 Bacteroidia bacterium
TTTTTAACAAGTACTGACGAAGATTTGCAGAAAGATGTGCCTCCTGAGCAAAACCGGAAATTGTTAAAAGTATAATGCAGCAACTAAGTATATATTTTTTCATCGTATGAATTTTCAATTTGTAAAACCTTTCTAACCCGGGGCTAAAGCCACCGGGCTAGTAAGGTTTTAATGTTCAATTTCACCGTTCTCATACTTTACACCTGCTTCCACAGCGATGTTTAAAGTATTTTCTTTAGGTGGAATTGGACAAGTAAATCGTTCGCTATATGCGCAGTAAGGATTGTATGCTTTGTTGAAATCCACTTCAATTTCATCCTTTTCAGGAATGATTAAATCGATGTATCTACCGGCACCATAAGTTGTTTTGCCTGATGTTTCATCTTTAAAACAAAGTAGGATATAATTTTCAAAACCCGGTTTTTTATGTGCAGATTCCAGTAAAATCAATTCGTGATTTTTGTCTTTTAAACTGAAACTTATTTTACCAAATTTCCTGTAAGTTTTTGTTCTTTCATGAGAATGAGGAAGCGCAAAAGTATCCTGGTTATGAAAGCGTTCAATCTTTGCCATTACTTTATAAGCTTCATCAACAGGGAAATATCTCAATCCTTTAAAAGAAAGCAATTCTGTGCTATCTAAAGGCGAAGTAACAGGATTTAGAAACTCATCATTTTCCTTCATTCTATCAGCAGCAATTTGCCTGCGGTAAGTTTCATCAACTTTAGGTCCGCATGATGAGAGTATTAGAATTGTACCGATAAGTAAAAGAAGAGATTTCATTTATTTAACCTTCACTTCTTTTGAATGGATAACATCTTTCTTACTGGTATTGTTATGAACTATAACTAAGGCATCTAGATTTGTTGCCACCCATTTCGGGTCTCTTTTGATTCTATATTTCTTTAAAAATACTCTTCCAGGAATATAGGATGCATTCAGGTAGTCTCCAAAATATCCAGTAAGTACAGCTCTTAATACATGTTTATGAACGTAGTTTTCAAAAATCACACCAGTTCCATTTTGGTCTTTCCCTTCCTGGTAATCTTCCATTTCACTTTCAAGAATTGAAACAGTTACTAATTGAGAATCTGAAGCAGCTGTTGTGTAAATTAGTTTCACTGTAACTTCTATAGAATCACCGCTTACTTTAGAATTCACATCAATATTAAGTGGAGTTGTTTCATTTAATGCTTGTGCAACATAAGCCGGCCATTTTTGATGTTCAATATTCCTCGCACTTTCACCACTAAAAAGTCTTCTGTCGATATTTCCAATAGGCAAACTACCAGTAGTTCCATATCCAACAAAATCTAAAATTTTAGCACCAGGATCGGTTCTAAAATCATATTTACTTGTATGTTCATCACCAATAGCAACATCAAAAGGTGCAGTTAAAGAATTGAACTTATTTAATGGATGAATGGTAACAATATTTACTCTACCCGGATAAGTTTCCGAAATAGATTTTGCGGTAAGTTGAGCGGTTGGACAGTTGATACATCTAACTCCACTGAATTCTTCAAGTAGAACATTTTTCAATTCAGCTTGAGGAACTGAAGTTTCAACATAAGTAGTATCCTGAATTGATGCACTTGGAGTAAAGTTAATATAAGGAGGCTCTTCTTTGCATGAAGCTAAGAGTAATAAGCCTAAAATGATTGATGAGGTTT
>JBMLOK010000184.1:0-5629 GCA_049243005.1 Bacteroidia bacterium
CAGTGACAAGCAGCTATAAATTTAGGTTGGTAGGGTATAAATTCACTTTTGTTTTCTGCTCCACAACTTTTGTGCTTGGTCCCATTAAACTATTCATGCATATGAAAATATTTTCAAGCAAAAATCCACTTTTATTTTCTGCTCCACAACTTTTGTATTTGGTCCGATTATTTAGTCCCCTAGTTTTTTTTAGTCCCCTAAAAGTCCCCTGGATTGAGTTTACAGGTGTATTGGGTTGAATTAGAATTATTTTAAACGAAAAAAGCCTCCAATTTCTTGAAGGCTTTCTCTGACTTTTCCGCTTGAACTGCGGGGCTTTGCTCCCTCTCCTGGGCTCGAACCAGGGACCCCATGATTAACAGTCATGTGCTCTAACCAGCTGAGCTAAGAAGGAATTCCCTGAAAGGGGATGCAATGATAGGAATTGTATTTTAATTATGCAATATTTGCAGTGAAAATTTTTTTAAAAAATTAATTATGAGTTTATTAGTTGTTGGCTCAGTTGCTTTTGATGCCATTGAAACCCCATTCGGAAAGACAGATAAGATCGTTGGAGGCGCTGCTTCTTACATTTCTTTAGCTGCTTCCTATTTTACACAAAGCACAAATCTTGTTGCTGTTGTTGGTGAAGATTTCCCCCAAAACTTTATTGATCACCTAAATAATCATGGTGTTAATACTGAAGGTCTGCAGGTTAAAGAAGGTGAAAAATCTTTTTTCTGGAGCGGAAAATATCATACCGATATGAATAGCAGAGATACTTTGGTTACTGAATTAAATGTATTGGGTAATTTCGATCCAATCGTTCCTGATTCATACCAAAATTGTGAGTACCTAATGTTAGGAAATCTTACTCCTAAGGTACAACAAACTGTTATTGAGCGTTTAACAAAACGTCCGAAATTAATTGTAATGGATACAATGAATTTCTGGATGGAAATCGCTCTTGATGATTTAAAACAAACACTTAAAATGGTGGATGTATTGACAATCAACGATGAAGAAGCTCGTCAACTTTCAGGTGAATATTCTTTAGTTAAAGCTGCTGCTAAAATTCAGGAAATGGGCCCTAAATATTTAATCATTAAAAAAGGCGAAAACGGTGCTTTATTATTCCATGGAAAAGAAATTTTCTTTGCTCCGGCTCTTCCTTTAGAAGAAGTATTTGATCCAACAGGTGCTGGTGATACTTTCGCCGGTGGTTTCATTGGATACCTTGCAAAAACAGGTGATATCAGCTTCGATAATATGAAAAATGCAATCATTTATGGTTCTGCAATGGCTTCTTTCTGTGTAGAAAGATTTGGTACAGAAAGAATTATCGATTTAAGTAAAGATGAATTAGATGCACGTATCAGAGCTTTCCAAAATTTGGTAAGATTTAACATTGCAGGTGATTTAGCTTAATCCTTCAAAATAAATTGGCTCTTTGGCCATAAAAAAGGCGATTCGAATTTCGAATCGCCTTTTTTATGAAAAATTATTGAATTCCCTTTTAGAACTTCTTTCTATTCATTTTAAAACTCAAATCTGAACATTGGAGAATTAGCCCAAGGAATTCTTGATAAAATTAAAACCAAAGCAATTCCGTAATAAATCAAACTTCTTTTGTGTTTGTCAACATCAGCATAAGCTTTCTTCGATTTAATTCTTCCAATTTGAATCAAAGCAACAGCAATTATCATGGTTAATGGATGCTCTAATAATTGTAAACGAGCAATTTTATCCTTCATTGCAACTCCCATGTCGGCAAGTGCTGCTTGTACTGTCGGACTAATCATCCATAAAATAATTCCGATTAATAATTGAGTATGAGCCAATCCAACCAAAATGCCACCTAGTTTTTTATCACCCGGTGTAAATGGATTGTTTCCTCTTAATCCATTTATTGCTTTAAAAATGGCAATCAGTGCTACTGCTAAAAAAGCCCATCTCAGCAAATTGTGAGAACTTAAAAGTATTGAATACATATGTTGATTTTTTTTTCAAAACTAACATATATGTAACTTCAGTCAAGTAATTTTTTAAGTCAATATATATGTTTGGTTATTTCTGGCACCGAATTCCGTTTTTTCGCTTCCTCATTCCGCTGATTTCAGGCATCCTCGCAGGATTTAATACAAATTATTCTCCAATTTATATTGTAGGTTTTTTGGCAATAATTTTATCTCTAATACTGGTTCAGGTTTACCTTAAAAGCCTACATCTCAAGTCGTTTTTACATGGCTTAAGTATTTTTATTACTTTTTTATTTGTTGGATTTTTAATCAGTCAACAATTTGTTTCTAATCAATCAAAGGCATTAAATAATTTCAATTCAGAAAATTATGTTTTAAAAATTGTTGGATTGCCATCTCTAAAACCAAAGAAAATTAAATGTATTGCAGAAATTTACAATCCGAATGATTTTCAACAACAAAAAGCCGCCATTTCTCAATGTTTGGTTTTGTTTGATACCCTTTTTTATCGCACAGTAAAGGCTGGTGATTGTTTTTATATCTCCAAAGAAAGTTTGAAGGATATAAAACCTGCGCTCAATCCCGGGGAATTCGATTATAAAAATTATTTGTATTTAAAAGGCATTTATAAGCAAGTCGATTTAACTCATTATCAGGCTAAGTCATTCTATTATCTTGAACCTTCTTTTCCTGAAAATTATTCTGTTTTATCTCAATTATTCATCAGAAAAACGCTGCAGAATTATCTGCCCGAAAGCGAAATTCGTTCAATTGCACTGGCTTTGCTTTATGGTTATGATGATGAAATTAGCAAGGAATTAAGCAATCAGTATGCAGTTACAGGAACCCTTCATGTGCTTGCAGTAAGCGGAATGCACGTGGGTTTGGTTTTTATTTTCCTCGATTTTTTATTGGCATTTTTAGAGAAAAATAAACTTCTTAAATTAGTAAAAGCCATTTTGGTTTTGTGTTTTATCTGGTTTTATTCTTTGCTCTGTGGTTTATCTCCATCTATACTCAGAGCAGCTGTTATGATTAGCTTTTTTGTTGTTTCTAAATTGCTCGAGCGCGTTTATAATCCTGTAAATACCTTATCAGCATCAGCATTTTTTATGTTACTTTTTAATCCTGCTTTGTTATTCGATGCAGGATTTCAACTTAGTTATTTTGCTGTTTTGGGATTAAGTCTTTTTTACCAAAGTATTTACCTTTGGTACGAACCCAAATCGTGGTTGGCCGACCAAATTTGGAAATTATTGGCAGCCTCTACTGCCGCTCAAATCACAACATTTCCATTGAGTTTGTATTATTTTCATCAGTTCCCAATTCTATTTCCCATTACAAATTTGCTCATTATTCCTTTAAGCACTTTTGCTATTTATGCGGGGATTGCACTTCTTGCATTTTCTCCATTTTCCATCATAGCAGAATATATAGCTCTGGTATTAAAACAGCTTATTCTATTCTCAAATTCAATAGCTTCATTTTTATCAAAATTGCCTTTTTGTGCCATCGATGAAATTTATATTTCTATCACACAGAGTTTGTTATTGTTCACCATTACTTTGTTTTTACTTGCCTTTATTTACCAAAAACATTTGTGGCAACTCAATGCATTTTTATACTCAATTTTGTTTTTGGTTTTGCTTACAACTATATCATTTGTTTCAAATACCAATAGAAGTTTTGTGAGGGTTTATGCTTATCGAAATCAAACCTGTTTATTGCTGGTAAATAAAGGAAGTGTGACTCTTTTTGCAGATAGTAGTTTTGTGGCTAAAAATCAGACAATCAAATTGATTCAGCCTGAATTTGTAGAACCAATTTCATTTGTGAATACTCAGAACAAGGCATTTTCTTTAGTCATCAATGATTATATTTTTTCCAATCATCCTTTCTATTTTCAAAGTAAAAATCCGAAAAGTAAACAGGTTTATTTTATTAAAACATCTCCCAAACTCAATATTTCAGATACTATGAATTGTATCACATTAAACTTAAGTGTAGAAACTGAACAGAAAACGAAAAAGCATTTCGACGAAAATAGAGAGAACTTGCTTTTAAAATCCGGAGCATTTGAAGTATTATTGTAATGATGGAAAACTTCGTTTTGTATGAATTAAATGAGCGCATTGCCTGGATTACACTTAATCGTCCAGAGAAAAGAAATGCACTGAGTTATAATTTTGTAGCTGAGTTAAAAGCCACAATCAATCTCGCCATTCATGAACCAGATTGTAAAGTGATTGTGCTTAAATCTGCAGGAGAAACTTTTTGTTCAGGTGCCGATTTGGAATCATTGCAAAAACTTCAATCCAATACTTACGACGAGAATTTAGAAGATTCGAAACATTTACAGGAATTGTTTTTGATGATTTATGAATCGCCAAAACCTGTTATTTCGATGGTCGACGGACAAGCATTTGCAGGAGGCTGCGGTTTGGCTACCATTTGCGATTTTTGTTTTGCCAGTCACAATGCAAAATTTGCTTATACCGAAGTCAAAATTGGATTTATACCTGCCATCGTTATGGTGTTTTTACTCAGGAAAATTGGAGAACAAGCTGCAAGAAGAATTCTTTTAACCGGAGATGTATTTGATGTTGAAACTGCCAAAGAATTAGGATTGATTCATGCCATTTATGAAACTGAAATTCTCGAAGAAAAAGTGAAGGAATTCGCTTTGAGATTATGCAAACAAACTTCGGCACAAAGTTTGGCTTTAACCAAAGAAATGATATCAAAAGTGCAAAATCTTGGTTTATACGATGCCCTTCAATATGCCAGCGAAATGAACGCTAAAGCCAGGGCAAGCGAAGATTGTAAAAAAGGAATTTCAGCATTTTTAAATAAAGAAAAATTACAATGGTAAGATTCATTTTAATTGGATTTTTTGTTGCTATTTCAAGTCTTCTATCAGCACAGGTTGTTTTAGAAGAAGGCAAGGTTTTGTACGATATCACCTACGATTCATTGTCACCTTCATTGAAGTCGAACATGGGTTACCTAGCCAAAGATGCAGCCATGTATTTCAAGGGCAGCAAAAGCAGAACAGAAATGGGAGTAGGGCCCTTTGGAAAAAATGTAACCATCAACGACCAGCAAGCCAAAACACTCACCATTTTATTGAATGTTTTTAACAAAAAAATGGCCATGGTAAAAACAGATAGTGAGATGGTTGCCTTCAAAAGTATGATGATAAAAGATTCACTTCCAACAGAAGTGATTGTAACCGGTGAAACCAAGAAAATACTGGGTTATCTATGCAAAAAAGCGATTATTAAGAGGTATCCAATTGGACAAAAAGTAAATATAAGTGAGGTTTGGTTTACCCAGCAAATTCGTCCTTTTTATGTCGACCCTGATCCTGCATTCAAAAAACTCGATGGTTTGTTAATGGACTTTCGCATCAATCAAGATGGAAATATTGTGCACATCAAAGCCAAATTGGTGATGCCGGCACCCATCGATGATAGTATTTTTGTCGTGCCAAAAGATTATCAGTTTGTTACCGAAGCAGAGCTCACTCGCATCATGAATGTTTTGATGATGGAAAGACAAAACGGAAACTAAAATTTCATAATAAAAGCTACATTTTCTTAAGAGTCAAATTCTGTTTTGGGCGTGCCCCGCTTGAGGGCGGGTCGGGTCATCCACTGCTATCTTTTTGT
>JBMLOK010000185.1:0-5699 GCA_049243005.1 Bacteroidia bacterium
CTTCAATTATATCCTTCTTGCTAAGAAGGACTACACCCTTTCCATCATAACCATCTTTTCTGGTTTTGGCTGCAAATTTTTCTGATTGAATACTAGTCAATGCAGGCTTCCAACTTTGTTCATTATCTACCAATACAAAGTTGCCACTTGGAATACCATTGTCGTAAAAGAATTGCTTTTGATATCCTTTATCCTGAATGATTTGTAATAACCTCGGTGAAGGAATAATTTCTTTTCCTTCTTTTTCTAATTTTAATAATGCTTCAGTATTTACATGCTCAATTTCAAAAGTAAGAACATCTGAAATTGCAGCTAATTCACGAATTTTAGCTTCATCCTGCAAACTGCCAACAATTAATTCATCTGCAATATTTGCACACGGACAATTTGCATCGTTTTCAAGAATGTTAAAATGTAAATTTAAACGTAATGATTCTTCAATCATCATGCGGCCCAACTGACCTCCACCTAAAATTCCTATTTTCTTCAACAAAGGATTCATCCTGCAAAAAACGGATAATCCACCTGATTAAAAAATAGATAATTGGCTATTATTGTCCTGCTCTCTGACTTTTTTCAATAATTTGCTCGTAGAACTTTTCGTATTTAGGTACGATTTCATGAATATCAAATTCAGCAGCTCTGGCTTTGGCATTGGCTTTAAATTGCTTTAATCTTTCATCATCAGATAAAATATAAATACCCTTTTCCGCCATCGATTTTACATCACCAACTGCACACATAAATCCTGTTTGCCCTTCTAAATTTAATTCAGGCAAACCACCCGCATTACTTGATATTACCGGAACTTCACATGCCATAGCTTCCAATGCTGCCAAACCAAAACTTTCTGTTTCACTTGGCATCAAAAACAAATCACAAATGCTTAAAATTTCTTCTATCTGATTCTGTTTACCTAAAAAAGTAACTGATTGCTGTAAATCCAATTCCCTGCACAACATCTCAATATTGATACGTTCAGGCCCATCTCCTACCAATAAAAGTTTTGAAGGAATTTGTTTTCTGATTTCAGAAAAAACACGAACCACATCATCAACTCTTTTTACTTTTCTGAAATTGGAAGTATGTACTATCAATCTTTCTCCATTGGGAGCTACTGCAAGTTTAAAATGTTCTCTTGGTTGATGTGAAAATCTTGTTAAATCAATAAAATTCGGTATGGTTTCTATATGTCTTCTGATATTAAAATGACCCAATGTGTCTGCTTTTAATGAATCAGAAACTGTTGTTACTCCATCAGATTGGTTGATGCTATAACAAACCACTGGTCCAAATGAAGCATCTTTACCAACCAATGTAATATCCGTACCGTGTAAAGTGGTTACAATAGGAATATGAATACCTTCCGAAGCAAGAATCTGTCTGGCCATAATAGCAGCCGATGCATGTGGAATGGCATAATGTACATGTAATAAATCCAGTTTTTCAAATTTCACCACATCAACCAAATGCGAAATCAATGCTGTTTCATAAGGTGGAAAATCAAACAAAGGATAATTACTTACATAAACTTCATGATAAAAAGTGTTACCCGAAAAGAAATCAAGTCGGGCAGGCTGTTTGTAACTAATGAAATGCACCTGATGTCCACGTAATGCCAAAGCTTTTCCCAATTCTGTAGCAACAACTCCACTTCCTCCATATGTTGGATAACAAACAATCCCTATTTTCATAAAATCTATTTTATTAAATGTCTTTCAACATCTATTACAAATAACAAAAGTGCAGAATTGTTTTCGATTTCAAATAAATAAATCATGAATAGTTGATAATGACAACTAACTAATTTATCCAACATCAATTTTACAGCAATAAGATTCGCTCTGATTTACAGATATTTCCAAATTCAAAAAAACAAATTCAAGAGATTTTTGGTTCTTAAATTATTTATTAAAAATAGTTGACAAACTCAACTATTGCAAAAAACAACTAGTTTTGTCGTGTATGGAAGATGTGAAAAAAGGTATTGTTGATCCATTAAGTAAAGAGGATACACCTTTAGCTTTTAGATTAAATGTAATTGCAAAAAAATATTACGGTGCTGCTGCCAAACAGATGGAAAATCTGGATATGGAGCGCTATTTTTTTGTATTAAAACTAATTGCCAAAAGTGAATTTATTACACAACAATGTTTAGCCAATTGTTTAAAGGTTGATAAGGCTGGAATCGTCAGAATGATTGATTACCTAAGCGATAAAGGTTTGGTAATACGTGAAGTCAATCCAAACGACAGAAGAGAACATAGAATTCTTGCCAGTAAAAAAGGCTTAAAATATGTAACCAAAATTGAAGCTTCTTTTAATGATATCAACCAAAAAGCTTTTGCAGGTTTTTCAAAATCTGAGGTAAAACAATACATAGATATGTGTCAACGAATCAATGAAAATCTGGAATCGTTACCATCAACAGAATACAGCATAATTTATACTAAAAACTAATTGAATCATGAACAAAAAACAACTTATATATCTCATAATCGGTATTCTTATTATTGGTGCACTGGCCATCCCTAAGTTAATGCTCAAAGGTGGACCAAAAGCAGGTGGCAAACCAAAACAGGGTCCTATTGCCATTGGAAAATTTACTATAGAATCAACACTATTAAATAAAACCGTTTCGGCAGCAGGAAGCATTCTTGCAGAAGAGGAAGTGGAATTAAAAACAGAATCTGCGGGTCGTGTTTTGCAAATCCTTTTTAAAGAAGGTGAAGCTGTAAGTAAAGGACAATTGTTGCTTAAAATGAATGATGCCGATTTACAAGCACAGTTGAAAAAGGCTATGAGCATTGAAAAACTAAAAGCTCAAAGTGAAAAACGAATGAAACAATTACTTGATAAAGGTGGTGTTTCTCAGGAAGCTTACGATATGGCAAATACTGAATTACAATCGGCTAAAGCTGATATAGATTTACTTCGTGAACAAATTCGTAAAACAGAAATTCGTGCTCCTTTTAATGGAACAATTGGATTAAGAAGTATTAGTGAAGGAAGCACTTTAGCTGTTAATACACTTGTTGCTCGTTTGCAAAGTTTAAACAAGATGAAACTGGATTTTTCAATTCCTGAAAAGTATGCTGCATTTGTTTCTAAAGGACAAGAAATTAGTTTTCATACAGATGCAATGCCAAATGATATTCATGCAAAGGTGTTTGCAATTGAACCTAAAATCGACCCAAATAACAGAAACATTTTAATACGTGCAATCTTTGATAATCCGGGTAAAAAATACTTCCCCGGTAGTTTTGCTAAGGTGCAAATTGTTTTAAAGAAGGATGCCAACGCTATTATGATTCCAACACAAGCAGTAACTCCTATATTAAAAGGACAAAAAGTATATGTGGTTTCTGGTGATTCAGTTGTAGAACGTAAAATTGAATTAGGTGAAAGATTGGATTCAATGGTTCAGGTTACAAAAGGACTTGAAGCAGGTGAAGTGATTGCCGTAAAGGGTGTGGTTTTATTAAGAAACGGAGCAAAAATTAAATAAGCCCAATGAGTTTAAGTAGTTTAAGTGTAAACAGACCTGTACTGGCAACAGTCATGTCGATAGTAATTGTATTATTTGGCATCATTGGTTATTCCTATTTAGGTTTAAGGGAATATCCTTCAATTGATCCGCCAATTATTACAGTTAGAACCAGTTATACAGGCGCCAATGCAGAAATCATTGAGTCGCAGATAACCGAACCATTAGAAAAAGCCATCAATGGTATTGCAGGAATTCGTTCCATTTCATCATCAAGTAATTTAGGAAATAGCAGTATTTCTGTTGAGTTTAATTTAGATGAAGACCTTGAAAGTGCTGCAAACGATGTGCGTGATAAAGTTTCACAAGCCGTGCGTTCATTACCTCAGGATATTGATGCACCGCCTGTTGTAAGTAAAGCAGATGCAAACTCAGATGCCATCATTTCAATGACTGTTCAAAGTGATACCAAAAACATTATTGAAATAAGTGATTATGCTGAAAATGTTTTATTAGAGAAATTACAAACCATACCGGGAGTTAGTACCATTCAAATTTGGGGACAGAAAAAATATGCCATGCGCTTATGGCTCGATCCTTTAAAAATGGCTGCTTATGGCGTAACTCCTCAGGATATCAGAGCTGCTCTTGATAGAGAGAATGTTGAATTACCAGGTGGAAAAATTGAAGGTAATGCTACTGAATTAACTGTTAAAACCATTGGACGTTTTAGCAATGAAGAAGACTTTAATAACCTAATAGTTTTAGCAAATGGAACCAATCAAATTCGTTTCAGAGATATTGGAAAAGCAGTACTGGGTGCAGAAAACGAAGAAACCATTTTAAAAGAATCAGGTAAACCAATGATTGGATTGGCCATCGTTCCGCAACCCGGCGCCAATTATATTGATATAGCAAAAGAGTTCTACAAACGTTTTGATCAAATTAAAAAAGAAGTTCCGGCTGCCTATCAATTAGATGTGGCAATTGATAATACAGGTTTTATCAAAACTTCTATCACTGAAGTAAAGGAAACTTTATTCATCGCATTTTGCTTGGTAGTGCTTATTATCTTTTTATTTTTTAGGGATTGGCTGATTGCATTTCGTCCTTTAATCGATATTCCTGTTTCACTTACAGGTGCATTTTTTATCATGTACCTCTCGGGTTTCTCTATCAATATTTTAACTTTATTAGCGATTGTACTAGCAACCGGATTGGTGGTTGATGATGGTATTGTAGTCACCGAAAACATCTTCAAAAAAATGGAAGAAGGTGAATCGCCAAGAGAAGCTGCCATTAAAGGTACCAATGAAATTTTCTTCGCAGTTATTTCTACTTCAATTACATTGGCAGTTGTATTCCTTCCTATTATTTTCTTACAAGGATTTGTAGGTAGATTGTTCCGAGAATTTGGTGTCGTCGTTGCAGGTGCAGTGCTCATATCAGCATTTGTTTCTTTAACACTTACACCTATGCTGAATGTATATTTCACAAGAAAAGATTACAAGTACAGAAGTAAATTTTATTTAGCAACAGAGCCTTTCTTTTTAGGTTTAAATGAAGCTTATAAATCATCACTTGAATCATTCATGAAAAAAAGATGGATTGCTTTTGTTGTGGTTATTATTTCCTTTGGTTTGATTTTTTTAATTGGGTCAACAATTCAGCAGGAATTAGCTCCTTACGATGATAGAAGTGTGATGAGAATTTCATCGAATGCTGCAGAAGGTGCATCCTATGAATTCATGGAAAGTTTTCAAGACCAGATTGCTCAAATGGTGATGGATTCTGTTCCCGAAAAACGCAAATTACTTTCTGTTACAGCACCGGGCTTTATTGGTAGTGGTGCGGTGAATACCGGTTTTACAAGGATTCTTTTGGTTGAGCCAGACCAAAGACGCAGAACTCAACAACAAATTGCAGATGATATTACAAAGAATTTAAAGTCATATCCCGATGCAAAAACATTTGTAATTCAAGACCAAACTATCAATGGCAGTGGTGGTTCAAGAGCAGGTTTACCTGTACAGTTTATTTTGCAAAATCAAGACTTCAAAAAGATTCAGGAATACCTTCCAAAATTCATGGAAGAAGTTGCTAAGAATCCAACCTTTCAAATGATTGATGTGAACCTTAAATTCAATAAACCTGAACTTGTTATTAGTATCGATCGTGAAAAAGCTAAAGCATTAGGTGTATCTGTTCAAAG
>JBMLOK010000186.1:0-37158 GCA_049243005.1 Bacteroidia bacterium
TGAACCAGCACAAACAGTTGCCATTGAAGACGAACCATTTGATTCTAAAATATCACTTACAATTCTAATGGTATAAGGATTTTCTTCTCTTGAAGGTAATACTCTTTTTAATCCTCTTAAAGCCAAATTACCATGACCAATTTCTCTTCTACCCGGACCACGGTTTGGTCTTACTTCACCTGTTGAGAAACTTGGGAAATTGTAATGTAAAAGGAATTTTGCATAACCTTCGTTCATTGGACTATCCAACATTTGCTCATCCAGTTTAGAACCCAAAGTAACTGTGGTTAATGATTGGGTTTCACCTCTGGTAAATACAGCAGAACCGTGAGCAGCAGGAAGGTATCCAACTTCAGACCAGATTGGTCTAACTTCATCCAGTTTTCTACCATCTAGTCTTTGCTTTTCATCAAGAATCATTTTACGAACCGCATCATATTCCACATCATGGAAATATTTTCCGGTTAAGAATGAATCCAATTCTGTTCCTTCAGGTAATGAAGCTTTGTATTCTTCTCTGATTGCTTTGAATCCGGCAGAACGATCTGCTTTAGCTAATTTAGCTTTGGCAACAGCGTACACTTTATCGAAAGCAAATTCTCTGATAGATTTTTCTAATTCTTCATTGCTACGTTCGTGGTTGTATTCTCTGGTAGGTTTTTTACCACCTAACATTTCACACAATTCCCACTGAGCTTTTATTTGAAGTTTAATAGCCTCATGAGCATATTTTAATGCTGCTAACATATCAACTTCACTTACCTCAGCACATTCACCTTCAACCATGTTAAGGTCCTTTTCAGTACCGGCAACAATCAGGTCCATATCAGCTCTTTCTAATTCGTCTTTATAAGGATTGATAACAAATTTGCCATCAATTCTTGCTACACGAACTTCAGAAATTGGTCCGTTAAAAGGAACATCACTTACCATAATAGCAGCAGAAGCAGCTAAGCCAACTAATGCATCAGGAAGGATATTTTTATCAGAAGAAATTAAAGTTAATGCTACTTGTGTATCAGCATGGTAATTATCAGGGAAAAGCGGACGTAAAGCGCGGTCTACAATACGACTTACCAAAACCTCATAATCAGATAATTTTGCTTCACGTTTGTGAAAGCTACCCGGGATTCTTCCAACTGCTGCAAATTTCTCTTGATAATCTACAGTTAATGGCATGAAATCCATATCGGGTTTTGCATCATTGTTTGATACAATTGTGGCGAGAATCATAGTATCGCCTTGTTTTACTACTACAGCTCCGTCGGCTTGTCTGGCCAATCGTCCGGTTTCGATACTGATGGTCTTGCCATCTATTTCGAAAGTTTTAATTGTTGCTTGTGACATATTTTTTTGTCGTCTTTGAAAAATAAAAGGGCAGCACCTGATGGCCTGCCCCTTTTTTAATAAATTGAATAAAGTACAATATCGAAATTGCTTTCGATACGAGATAGATTACTTACGGATTTCAAGTTCTTTGATGATTGCTCTGTAACGGAATACATCCTTACGTTGCAAGTAATTCAATAAAGAACGTCTTTTACCTACTAATTTTACTAGACTTAACTCAGCAGAAAAATCTTTTTTGTTTTTCTTTAAGTGACTAGTAATGTGGTTAATCCTCTCTGTGAACAGAGCGATCTGACTTTCAGCTGATCCAGTGTCTGTTGTAGACTTGGCTCTACCGAATTTTTCGAAGATTTCTTGCTTCGCTACGGTTGTCAAATGCATGATAATGTATATTTAATTTTAAAAAAGTGCTGCAAATATATACTAAAAAATCAAATTTCTAAGCCTTTGATTCATTTTTTGTGCCTGAATCCTTCAATTTAGCGCAGTGCTTGGTGAAAAAGTTAAATGCTTTAGCCAGGTTTGTTATTTCAACCAATATTTTATGGCTTATTTTAAGGTCGCCATGATCTAATAGATTGGAAAGCTCTAAATGCACATTTTTATTATTGTTTTTGATAATGGAATGAAGCTGAATTGATTGAGAGGAGGGAATTACATTATCGTTTTTACCGTGAATAATAGCAACCGGACAAGTTATTTTGTGAGCATAAATGGCTAAATCAAGTCGGTTTTTCCAGTTTGAAAAATCCGGAATTTTAGTCCAGGCTCTCATAATTACATCTTTTCTGAATGCAGTTTCATTTACCAATTTTTGGTATAATTCAACATTTTCCGGTTTTGATTTTGCTTTTTGTTCAGGTAATAAAGGAATAGTTCTTTTCAATCCATTGTCTTCTAAAGCAGTTTGAACAAGGTTTTCTATTTCCGGATTTTCCCCGATTTCATATTTCAGAAAATTCTTCATTAAAACATGCATTCCATAATCATCCATGTTTTCTTCATTGGTTAGGGCGAATTGAATGGTAGTTTCAAAATCACAAAAACCACCAAGTAAACACATCGATGAAACGCTGTTAGCCGGCATTTCCGCAACTGCCAAAGCTGTTATTCCCGCAGTAAAAGAAGGTGCAAAAACTGCAGGAAGGTATTTATTGGGATTTAAAATAGGGTCATTTATTACAACCTGAATTAGCTCTTTTACCTCATCAATTGCTTTCGGATGAATCATTAAAGCATCAATGGTGTCGATTTTTGGAGTTATAACCCTATAACCCATTTTACAAAAAGCATTATTTACAATTGCTATGCGACGGTCTTTATAACCACTCATAGAAAAGCCTGTAAATGAAATAATTAAACCTTTTTCTTTTTTGGAAGGAGTAAAAAGTAAGATTGGGGTTTTGCCTCCGGGTAAATTAATTTCGGTTTCAGAATCAAATTCGGAATTCTTAAAAAGGGAAGTGTTTAATATAAATTGGAAGCCCTCTGAAATTAGTTTCATAACCAATATTGAATTTTACTTTTTAGAAAAGCAACATTACTGAGCTCATTTTATTTCTGCAAATATTAATTAATCATTTACAGAGATTTAATAATTTTAAAGTGATGATTGCTAAATATCTTAGCAAAAAAAAAGAGAAAAAGCTTGTTCAACTTTTTCTCTTTTATAATGTAGCCCGTAGGGGAATCGAACCCCTCTTACCAGGATGAAAACCTGACGTCCTAACCGATAGACGAACGGGCCTCGTTTTGGGGAGTGCAAAAATACGCAAAGTTTTTATTTCGCAAAACTTTTTTCAAAAATCATGCTCATATTTTTTTTATAGGTTGATTTTCAGTTAAATATCTTGTTTGATTAATCCGTTTTTTTCAAACTATTTCAAACTTCTTTTTTATTCATTTCAGGCTTGATTTAATTTTATTTGATTCCAATTTGATTTCTTCTAAGTTATTATCAGTTACATTTAAAAGTCTCTATTTATTTAATAATGTATTCAAACATCACTTGATTTATTTCTTCTTATTTTTTGTTTTGAAATCCGCACCAATTGCCTACTCCAAGGGCTTTATTAATATTTTTCATTCTTAAATTTAGATTTAATTTGATTGTCAATTCAACAGAATCATCTAGATTTGCCAATGGAAGGTCGGTGTAATATTTGAAAAAATTAATACCAATTTTTAATCGGCTCAACCACACATCAAAACCAGGCTTTTTTACCCTCGTGGGATTTTTGGTAATTTATTACCGGAGACATTAGAAGGTTGCGATACCAGTGGAGGCTAAATCCTGTTTACACGGATTTTTATCAAAAGCCGATCTTCCATTTTTTTACCCAACATTTTCAATCAAACTTTAACGAATTATAGTTTTAACTTTATCCAGTTAATTCTAATGTTCTGTCGGTTTTGATGAGGTTTACAAAAAATGATATTTTATTAAATATTGAGGATTGGCAACTAAAAATTACTTAATTAAGTATTTGATAGTTAGCATCATTAGTTAGTTGAGGTAAATCATTGTTTTAAGACCTAAGATTGATGAATAGTCTGATTTTTATCATGGGAAAAAAGGTGATTTGTAAAGAAATAAATTATCTTTGCGGAATTAATTAATTATCTCACTATGAAAATAGGTATCAATGGATTTGGCCGTATTGGCCGTTTGGTTTTCAGAGCTGCAATCAACAACCCACAAGTTGAAATCGTTGGAATTAACGACTTAATTGATGTTGATTACATGGCTTACATGTTGAAATACGATTCTACACATGGTATTTTTAAAGGTGATATCGCCATTGATGGTGGTCATTTGGTTGTTAATGGAAAAAAAATCAGAGTAACTGCTGAAAAAGATCCTGCAAACTTAAAATGGGATGAAGTTGGTGCTGAATACGTAGTTGAATCTACAGGTTTATTCTTAACTATTGATACTGCTGCTAAACATATTGCTGCCGGTGCAAAAAGAGTTATCATGAGTGCTCCTGCTAAAGATGATACCCCTACTTTTGTTATGGGTGTTAATCACCAAAAATATACTGCCGATATGACTATCGTTTCTAATGCTTCTTGCACTACAAACTGTTTAGCTCCTATTGCAAAAGTTTTAAATGATAATTTTGGAATTTTAGAAGGTTTAATGACTACAGTTCATGCGGTAACTGCTACTCAAAAAACTGTTGATGGTCCTTCTGCTAAAGATTGGAGAGGCGGACGTGGTGCTTACCAAAACATCATTCCTTCTTCTACTGGTGCTGCTAAAGCTGTAGGTTTAGTTATTCCTGAATTAAAAGGAAAATTAACCGGAATGAGCTTCCGTGTTCCTACTCCAGACGTTTCTGTAGTTGATTTAACTTGTCGTTTAGAAAAAGGTGCTTCTTACGATACAATTAAAGCTGCTATGAAAAAAGCTTCTGAAAACGAAATGAAAGGTATTCTTGGTTATACTGAAGATGAAGTGGTTTCAAACGACTTCTTAGGTGATTCAAGAACTTCTATTTTTGATGCTAAAGCGGGTATTTCTTTGAACGATAATTTCGTAAAAGTTGTTAGCTGGTATGATAACGAGTGGGGTTATTCAAACAAAGTGGTAGATTTAATTTGCCATATGGATACTGTTAAATAGTTTCAACCTATAAAATAAAAAAAGCCCGTTTTCAGAAATGAATCCGGGCTTTTTTCATTCCCGTTTATTCCACCTATTTTCGCAAAGCATGTTTTTAAAGAGATACCTACGCCTTCGACA
Organism: Bacteroidia bacterium; assembly: GCA_049243005.1. Taxonomy (GTDB): domain Bacteria; phylum Bacteroidota; class Bacteroidia; order UKL13-3; family UKL13-3; genus CAISCU01. The sequence continues at coordinate 5,099 of JBMLOK010000186.1, forward strand.
TTTTAAAAAGTTAATCCGATTTTTTATTTCGGATACTTTTTTATTTGTTGGTCCCCAAAAAATTAATCCCAAAACTTTGCTCCTGCTAAAAACTGAAGCAATTGGAGATTATGTTTTGTTTAGAAATTTTATTCAGCTTGTTAAAGAATCAGAAAAGTTCAAAGATTATAAAATCACACTAATTGGAAACGAATTATGGAAGGATTTGGCTATACATGAAGATTCAAATTTTTGTGATGATTTTATTTGGATAAGTAGGAAAAAAATAACAGAAGATTCATCATACAGAAAACAGGTTTTAGAGCAGGTTTATCAATCAGGATTTGAGTATTGTATACAGGCCAATTTTTCAAGAGAATTTTTAATCGGAGATAGTATAATCAGAGCTTCACATGCTAAGCACCGAATTGGTTCAATGGGCGATGCTGCTAATGATTTAAGTGTATTTAAATCTATTTCAGATTCATGGTACACGCAGTTATTGAATCAAAATTCTAATCCCATTTTTGAGTTCGATAAAAACAAAATTTTCTTTGAAGAATTACTTCAAACTACAATTAATTTCAATCTGCCTTTCTTTAATAAACAATCGGGACAAAATCATCGAAACGGAATAGTAATTTTTCCTGGTGCAGGAGAGAAAATTAAACAATGGTCGACGAAAAATTTTGCTGATTTAATTCTTGAAATCCGCAAAACATTTGATGGGAAAATCAGTATTTGTGGAGCACCCGGAGATTCAGTTTTAGCAGAAGAAATTATTCAGTATTCTAACGATTTTTCTTTACTGAATTTATGTGGTAAAACCAGTTTAATTGAACTGAGTGAAATTCTGGCAAACTCGGAAATGCTTATTACAAATGATTCCGGTGCATTTCACATTGCAGCGGCGCATCAAACACCTTCAATTTGTTTAATGATGGGCAGACATTTTGGAAGATTTGCACCTTATCCTAAAGAAGCTAAATGGATTGAACTTGTTTTTCCTCATTCCTTTGATAAGTACCTACATCAACCCGAAACAACAGCGGAATTAACAAAGTATACATCGCCATCAAACATCGATGAAATCAGCGTTGAACAAGTTTTTGATATTTATATAAAACTTAAAACCATTTTTGCCTGATGCATTTTCTTCTCATCGATAATTATGATTCTTTTACTTTTATGTTGTCTGATTATATTCAGCAAACCGGAGTAAAATGTACAATCATCAGAAACGATGAAGAACAGTTATTGCATTTAAATCCAACTGATTTTGATGCATTGGTAATTTCACCTGGTCCATCTGCCCCAAAAGATGCCGGTTTTATGTTGTTGATATTAGAGCGGTTTTTACATCAATTACCAGTTTTAGGGATTTGTTTGGGTCATCAGGCCATTGGTGAATTGTTCGGCGCACAACTTTTACATGCCAAATTACCTCGTCATGGAAAAGTTGATTTTATAGCTCATAACAATGATTTTATGTTTTCAGGGGTGCCAAATCAGTTTCAGGCAACAAGATATCATTCATTGATTTTGCAAAATTTACCTGAGATTTTAACCGTTACAGCCACCTGTAATGATGAGATTATGGCACTCAAACACAGAGAATTGCCTATTTGGGGATTGCAGTTTCATCCCGAAAGTTGCGAAACAAAAGAAGGCTTAAAGATTTTGAACAATTTTACTTCATTGGTAAAAACGCTTGCTGCTAATAAAATTTAAGTATATTTGGCTTAGATTTTCTGATAATGGAATACCGGATACAAAAGGAAGATAAGTTCAATTATATTGATCAGGGTGAAGGTGAAGTATTACTATTACTTCATGGGTTGTTTGGCGCATTAAGTAATTGGCAGGATGTGCTAAATCATTTTAGCAAGAATTACCGCGTTGTTATTCCACTTATGCCCATTTTCGAAATGAATATTTTGAAATTAAGTGTTGAAGGATTAGCTAATTTTATTGATGAATTCATTGAATACAAAGGATTCAAAAAGGTTAATATTTTAGGCAATTCACTTGGTGGACACGTTGCATTGGTCTACATAAAAAAACATCAGGAAAAAGTAAATTCATTATTGCTTACCGGAAGTTCGGGTTTGTATGAAAATGCTTTTGGTGCTTCCTATCCAAGAAAAGGCGACAAAGAATATTTACGTCAAAGAGTTAGCCTTACATTTTACGACCCAAAATCAACAACCGATGAATTGGTTGATGAAGTATATGAAACAATTCAGGATAAGGGTAAATTATTGAGAATATTAACCATGGCTAAATCGGCAATCCGTCATAATATGCGAAAAGATTTACCTGGTTTTAAAATGCCTGTTTGTTTAATTTGGGGTAAACAAGATACCATTACTCCACCGGAAGTTTGTGATGAGTTTCATGAATTATTACCTGATTCAGAAAAACATTTTATCGACCAATGTGGCCATGCTCCAATGATGGAAAAACCACTGGAATTTAATAGAATTGCCGATCAGTTTTATCAAAGAATATTAAAAGCTTAGTGTTTGCATCACAACTAATATCACAGGAAATTTTTCCACTTAAAAGAGCAGATTCTCCGGAAACTGCTTTGATGTTTTTTGATGACTGGCAAATTAAATATTTACCGGTTGTTGAAAATGCCAGAGTCGTTGGTTGGCTTTCTCAGGAGGAAGCTTCAAAAACACAATTAGATAAAATTGATAGTATTTTATTTCCTCAGAATCCATTGTTTGAAATGAGCGAAAACACACACGTTTTTGATTTACTTCAAAAGTTCAATGGATTGGTTTCTGATACTATAGCTATAAATGATAATGACGGAAAATTTGTAGGATTAATTTCTGCAAAAGAAATTGGTGCTGCATGGCATCAAACTTCAGCTTTGATGCAACCCGGCTCGGTATTGGTTTTAGAAGTTCCTGCGATTCAATATTCACTTGCTGAACTTTCCAGAATTTCGGAAAGTAACCAGGTAAAAATTTTGCATGTTATGATTGAACCTGCAATTGAAGACCCCAATAGGTTGTTTGTAAGTTTGAAATTCAATCGTGATGATATTTCATTTGTGATTTCAAGTTATGAGCGTTTTGGTTACCCGGTTTTGTACACCAATGCACAATTTGGCGATAATCAATCGATGCAAGACCGATACAAATGGTTGATGAAGTTTATTCAAAGTTAAATCATGAAATTAGCCATTTACGGAAAATATTTTAAAGAAGACAGATTTAAAGAGGTTCAGGATTTTTTTGATTACCTCGAAAAATCTAAAATCTACTATATCATCTACAGAAAGTTCTATGAAGATTGTTTGAGAAAAGGTTTAAATCTATCTTCAAAGCTTCCAAAATTCGATAATTTTGATGATTATTCAACTTATGATATTGACATCGTAATAAGTATTGGTGGTGATGGAACCATATTAAATACACTGGAATTTATTCGTGATAAAGAAACTCCTGTTATAGGCATAAACACAGGTAGATTAGGATTTTTAGCAGGTGTTGCTGTTGATCATGCCATTGAAATGGTAAATGATTTGGAGAAAGGTCATTACTATATAGATTCCAGAACAGTGATGCAACTTGAAAGTGATAAGTTGATGTTTGGTGGGGTGAATTTTGCTTTGAATGATTTTGTTATTCATAAAAAAGATTCTTCAAGTATGATTACAATTCATACTTACATCAATGGCGAATTTTTGAATTCTTATTGGAGTGATGGATTAATCATTTCATCTCCTACAGGCTCTACAGGTTATAATTTAAGTTGTGGCGGTCCCATTTTGTATCCTGCTTCAGCAAGTTTTGTAATTACTCCAATTGCACCTCACAATTTAAATGTACGTCCAATTATTATTTCCGATCAAAACGTAATTTCATTTGAAATAGAAGGCAGAAGTACAAGTTTTTTAGCAACATTGGATTCAAGGTCGGAATCAATTGATAATAGAACACAACTGGCCATTAGAAAAGCAAATTTTGAATTTAAATTGCTTCGTTTAAATCAAGAAAATTATTTACAAACCCTTCGTGAAAAATTAATGTGGGGATTTGATAACAGAAATTTTAAAGTTTAAAATGCTTCCATCTGAATTCAAAAAACGATTGTATTCCTTCAAATATGCAGGAAGAGGAATTCAGGAAATGTTCAGGAATCACGCAAATTTTAAAATTCAGCTCTTTTTTGCATGTCTGGCTTTTATTTTTGGATTGATTTTTAAAATAAATCAACTTGAATGGATTACTTTATTGTTATGCATTGGAATTGTACTTTCATTGGAAACAATCAATTCATCTATAGAATATTTGGTTGATTTGGTTAGTCCGGATTTCCATCCAATTGCAGGAAAAATAAAAGATTTGGCAGCAGCAGCGGTTTTAATTTTTAGTTTGATTTCCTTAATAATTGGCCTGATAATTTTCATTCCATATTTTTTTTAAATACGCTTTTTAAAAATATAGCGTTTATTTTAGCATTATCTGCCTAAAAATCAGTTAATAATATAGTTTGTTTCAATGAATAATTTTATTGAAACTTTGTGGTTCAAGCTTTTTATATATTTTTGCTAATATGCGATTGAATATGCGTTCCATTTTTCTGTTATTTTCAAGCCTTTTCACAGGTTTGGCTTTTGGTCAGCAAGTTGAAGTTGGACTGATGTTGGGTGCTTCAAATTACAATGGTGATTTGTCGAACGAAACTTTTCTAATGAAAGAAACACATTTTAGTGGCTCTTTTTTTGGAAGATATAATGTAAATAACCGTTGGGCAATTAAGGGAATGATCGGTTATGGCAGACTTTCCGGTGATGATAAAAATTTCACAGCGGATTTCAACAAAAAAAGAAATCTAAATTTTTACAGTGATATCTATGAGTTTTCAGTGCATGCAGAATATAATTTGATTAAAAACAATTTAAACTCAATTTCTGCACGTCCGTTTTTACCATATATTTTCGGTGGTATTGGTGTTTTTAACTTTAATCCTAAAACTTCTTTTGGGGGTAAAACTTACGAATTGCAGCCTTTAGGTACAGAAGGACAAGGAACGACTTCATTTAATGAGTTAAAAAAATATGATTTAACTTCAGTTTGTATTCCTTTGGGATTAGGTTTCAGACAAAAAATTGGAGATGATTTCTTTTTAGGTGTAGAAGGTGGTATCCGTTTTACCAGAACAAATTATTTGGATGATGTGGGTGGTTATTATGCAAGTCCTGAAATTGTTAGAGCTGCATATGGTGATGTTGCAGGATATTTGTCTGACAGATCTTGGGAGACTGTTCCTTTGAGTCCAACAGGAACTCCTGTTTATCAAAATACAGATGGTGATCCAAGAAGTTTCAAAGGGAAGTTCAAAAATGATGCATACTTTTTGTTTGGAGTAACTTTTTCTTATGTTATCCGTTCAAAAGGGCAAGGATGTCCTCAGTTTTAAAAGAGGAATTCATAAATAATGTTATTTAGTACACCAAAAAACAAGTTAATATTCAGCCCTTTGGGGCTGCTTGTTTTTTTGTGCGTTTTAGTTTCAAGTGAAAATTTGTTTGCCCAGGCTGAAAGATATGAATTTGGGATTCAAGGTGGAGTTTGTAATTATTGGGGTGATTTGGCCCCTAAAGTTGTTTTTAAGGAAACTCACACAACAGCCGGAATTTTCGCCAGAATTAATTTCAATTCAAGTTTAGCATGGAAGAATGAATTGAATGTTTACAATGTTTCGGGTACCGATAAAAACTTCGGTTACAATGCCGGAAGAAATTTGAGCTTTTCAAGTCAGATTAACGAGGTATCATCTGTATTGGAGTTTAATTTTTTCAAGTACGGACCTTATGTACTCGATAAAAAATTTACCACTTATTTTTATGGTGGATTGGCAGGATTTATGTTTAATCCACAAGCCAGATTAAATGGTCAAACCTACGATTTGATTGATTATAAGACTGAAAATGTAGCATATAGTACCATTTCAGTTGCTATTCCATTCGGAATGGGCATAAAATGGATGGTGAATAAAAATGTGGCTTTAGAATGGCAATTTGGTTTCAGAAGAACCTATACCGATTATTTAGATGATGTTAGTACTGTTTATCCGGATATTAACGAAAGATTTAATGATGGTGGTTTGATTAGTGCTACATTAACAGACAGAACAATTGAAACATTTGGAACACCTCAAAACAAACTTGGTTACAGGCGTGGCAATCCTGATTACAAAGATTGGTATATGTCGAGCACAATTTCATTGGCATTTAGGCTGAATAGTAAGGTAAAGTGTGGAAGATTTTATTAAATTCGCCAGATTGATTATATTTTAAGTACGTGAAGAGTTTGAAAGAACAAATAGACCCCAAAAAGCTACCAGCACATGTTGCCATTATTATGGATGGCAATGGCCGTTGGGCTAAAGGGAAGGGAAAGTTCAGAATATTTGGACACCAAAATGGTGTTAATACTGTAAGGAAAATTACTGAAGCCGGTGCGGAATTGGGTATTAAATACTTTACTCTTTATGCATTTTCAACAGAAAATTGGAGCAGACCTCAGTTTGAAGTAAAAGCATTAATGGAACTTCTTGTAGATACAATTGGCAAAGAAACTCCAACTTTAATGAAGAATAATATTCGACTTCAGACCATTGGAAACAGAGAAGATTTACCTGCTAAATGTAACCGCCAGCTTGATGAAACCATAAATGCTACTAAAAACAATACAGGCTTAACTTTAATATTAGCATTGAGTTATAGTGCAAAATGGGATATGATTAATGCTGTTAAATCAATTGCTGAAAAAGTGAAATCTGGAGTATTAGACTCTAATTCAATTAGTGATTTAACAATAAATGAGCACTTGTCAACTGCAGCATATCCGCATCCGGAATTGCTTATAAGAACAAGTGGAGAACAAAGAATTAGCAATTTTCTATTATGGGAAATTGCATATAGTGAATTGTATTTTAGCCCCAAATTGTGGCCTGATTTTACCCCTGAGGATTTATATGCTGCCATCTATGATTACCAAAACAGAGAGCGCAGATTCGGAAAAATCAGTGAACAAATTGCAGAGAAAGCATGAGTAGAATAAGAATTATTTTTTTTAGCATTTTAAGTTTTTGCGCCTTAGCCTCATCTGCTCAAGACAGCACTAAAACCTATTTTAATTACAATTACAACAATCCTAAACAGTATGTTTTGGCTGGTATAGATTTAATCGGAACCGATTATTATGATAAATCAGCTCTTATCATTATTTCAGGATTACAGGTAAATCAAAAAATTAGAATTCCATCAGAGGATATTTCTGCGGCCATCACTAAACTTTGGAAGCAAAAGTTATTTGATGATGTAAGCCTTAGAGTAACCAAAGTTGATGAAGATAATATCTGGTTGCAGTTTGTTGTTAAAGAAAAGCCAAGACTTTCGAATTTTACCATAAAGGGTTTAAAGAAAGCCAAAGCGGAGGATTTAAGAGAAGCCATGTCTATTCGTTCAGGACAGATTATTACTGAAAACATGTTAAATGCCACTCATAGAGAAATTGTAAAATTCTTTACTGAGAAAGGTTATGTAGATGCTAGAATCGACTTTCAACAAATACCCGATGATGTGAAGAAAAATACAGCTAAACTAAAAATTACTGTAAATAGGGGAGAAAAGGTAAAAATTGGGAAAATTGAATTTACAGGAAATAAAGCACTAGCTGAGAAGAAGTTAAGGAAATTGATGAAGGATACCAAAGTGAAAAGATGGTTTGTGAAATCAAAGTACATGGAGGATACTTATCAGGATGATAAACAGAAAATTCTAGATAAATATTTATCACTTGGATACAGAGATGCTCAAATTGTATCTGATTCTATCTGGCGTGATGAGAACAAAAACTTTGCTATCAAAATCAACCTTTTTGAAGGAGAAAAGTACTTTTTTAGAAAGATTGATTTTATAGGTAACACCAAATATTCAACTACTGATTTAAATAAAGTACTGAGAATAAAAAGGGGTGATGTTTACGACCAATCAATTTTAGACCAAAGAATGAATGGTAGTCAGGATGGAAATGACATTACCACAATTTACATGGATGATGGTTATTTGTTTTTCAGAGCTGAACCAATTGAAGTTTTAGTTGAGAATGATTCAATTGATTTAGAGATTAGAATCTCGGAAGGACAACAAGCCAGAATTAATAAAGTTACTGTTAAGGGTAATTCCAAAACAAGTGACCATGTTGTTTTACGTGAATTAAGAACTAAGCCTGGACAGTTGTTCAGTAAATCTGATATTACTCGTTCATTGCGTGAATTGTCTCAAATAGGTTATTTTAATCCTGAAGCATTAAACGTAAATCCGGTTCCAAATCCGGTTACCGGAACAGTTGATATTGAGTTTAAAGTAGAAGAAAGAGCCAATGACCAAATTGAGTTATCAGGTGGTTGGGGAGCTGGGTTTGTAGTTGGAACTTTGGGATTATCATTAAATAACTTTTCAGCCAGAAAAGTTGCAAAGGCCAAGTACTGGAATCCAATTCCTAGTGGCGATGGTCAAAGAATGTCGTTAAGAGCACAAACCAATGGTAGTTTCTTTCAATCTTATTCTGCATCATTTACAGAACCTTGGTTAGGAGGTAAAAAACCAAACGCATTAACATTATCGGTTTATCATTCAATACAAACAAATGGTAGAACCGGACAATTTCGTTCAGGATTATATACTACTGGAGCAAGCGCAGGTATTGGAAAAAGATTACGTTGGCCTGATGACTTTTTTACCATTCAATATGCATTGTCTTATCAATATTATAACAATGAAACGGATGCTGCTGGAAATTCATTTTTCGCATCAATTCCGGTTGGTGGTTCAAATAATTTCAGTTTTAAAGTGGTGTTAGGAAGAAATTCTACTGACCAGCCAATTTATCCTAGACAAGGTTCTAATATTTCTTTGTCATTGCAATTTACTCCACCATATTCTTTGCTTGATGGAAGAGATTATTCTAAGTTGGATGCATTGGATAAAACAAAGTGGCTTGAGTTTTACAAATGGAAATTTGATGCAACTTGGTTTAATAGAATTGTTGGAAATTTAGTTTTGATGACCCGTGCAAATTTTGGTTTTATTGGTTCATACAATTCAGCAAAGGGTGTAACACCATTTGAAAGATTTTGGGTTGGTGGTTCCGGATTGACAGGTTTTAACTTAGATGGAAGAGAGCTTATAGCATTAAGAGGTTATCAGGATAATTCTTTGACTCCTTATACAGTAAGTGAAACAACGGGTACTTATACTCAGACAGGTGCAACAATTTACAACAGATATACTATGGAATTGAGGTATCCGGTATCATTGAATCCACAGGCAACAGTATTTCCATTGGTATTTGCTGAAGCTGGTGGCGCTTGGATGAATGGAAGAAATTTTAATCCATTTGATGTAAATCGTTCTTATGGAGCAGGTGTAAGGATATTTCTTCCAATGTTTGGTATGATTGGATTAGATTATGGATGGGGAATTGATTCTGCGCCATATCATCCATTTCCGGATAGAATTAATGGAGGTAACTTCCACTTTTTGTTAGGACAACAGTTTTAAATTAATTTATAATTGAAGCAAACATGTTAAAGAAATTATTGACTATTATTTTGTTAGTTATTGCAGCAGCAACTGAATCAAAGGCACAACGATTTGCTTATGTTGATACTGAATACATTTTAGATATGCTTCCTGAGTACAAATCGGCTCAAAAGCAATTGGATGTAATTGCTGAAACTTGGCAAAAAGAAATTGAAGCAAAAAGACAGGAAATCGAAAAACTTCAAAAAGATTACCAAGCTGAACAAATTTTATTAACTGAAGAGTTAAAAAAGAAAAAGGAAGCTGAAATCAAACAGAAAGAATTGGAATTGAGAGAGTTTACGAATAAAAAGTTTGGATATGAAGGCGATTTATTCAAAAAAAGACAAGAATTAATTAAACCAATTCAAGATAAGGTGTTTAATGCTTGTCAAAAAATTGCAAAACAATCTGCGCTTGACTTTATATTTGCCAAGAGTGCAGAGATGATTATGATGTATAGCAATGCTAAATATGATAAGAGTGATGAGGTTTTGACGGAATTGGGAGTAAATGTAACTAAGAATAAAAATACCAAAGGGGGAAATGCCAACCCTGAACAGAAGTAATTGGCACGATTTTAGATTATACGCAAAACAAGAAATAAAATATAAAAATGAAAACCCTAGTTAGATCAATCGTAGCGCTATTTGCAGTAATGATTCTTGCAAGTTCAAGCGCAAGTGCACAGAAAATTGGATATGTAGATTTGCAAGAGCTAATGCAGCTGATGCCTGAATACAAAAAAGCCAATACAGACATGGAAAGTTTTGGTAAATCTTTAGAAGATGAATTGAAAAAAATGTCTGATGAGTTCCAAAAGAAATTATTGGATTACCAAAAAAATGAAAAGACTATGCCTGAAGCTATCAAAGAAGTAAAACAAAAAGAACTTCAAGATATGCAAAACCGCATTCAAGAGTTTCAACAATCAGCTCAGGAAAATATGCGTAAAAAGGAAGCTGATTTATTGAAACCAATCATTGAAAAAGCTAAAACTGCAATTGCACAAGTTGCAAAAGAAAGTGGATACAGCTATATTTTTGATAGTAGCATCGCAGCTTTCTTATACAAACCAGAAACTGATAACGTGATTGCTTCAGTTAAAAAGAAATTAGGAATTGTTACTCCAGCTGCTGGTGCAGGTCAATAATTAATTTAATACTTGCGATAAAAAGAGAGGCCCGAAACTTTGTTTCGGGCCTCTCTTTTTATTTATTATGTTGTTGGTTTTTAGTTACCAGCAAATTTTGCAGGACGTTTTTCTAAAAATGCTCTAGTTCCTTCAATGAAATCTTCTGATCCAAAGAAATTACCAAACTCATTAATTTCTACATTGTTGCCATCTGCGCGTTTTTCATAATAAGCATTTACACATCTTATTACACTTGCAATAGCCATAGGAGCTTTATTCTTAATTTTATTTAAGATTTCTTCAGCTTTAATCATCAATTGGTCTGCAGGAACAACATGGTTAACTAAACCATAGTTTAGTGCTGTTTGGGCATCCATCATATCACCTGTCATTAAGAACTCTAATGCTCTTCCTTTTCCAATTAATTGAGCTAATCTTTGTGTACCAGCATAACCTGGTGTTATACCTAAGTTTACTTCAGGTTGTCCAAATTTTGCTCTTTCAACTGCTACTCTCACATGACATGACATAGCTAATTCGTTTCCTCCACCTAATGCAAAACCATTGATTGCTGCAACAACCGGTTTCGGACAATGGTCGATAGCACGAAGCACCGCATGGCCTTCTTCACTCATTTTTGTGCCTTCTTCAACACTAAAATTTGCAAACTCAGCAATATCAGCACCTGCTGCAAATGCTTTTGTTCCTTTACCTGTAAGGATTACCCCTCTTACAGAATTGTTTTCATAAATGCTTAATACCGCATTTTTGATATCAGATAGGGTTTGAATGTTTAGGGCGTTTAATTTGTCTTCCCTGTTAATGGTAATGTAAAAAATCTGATCCCTGATTTCGGTTAATATGTTTTGGGACATGGTTGCTGCACTCATTATAAATTGTACAATAAAGGTTTTAAATTCGGGTGCAACTTTAAGTCTAATTTAAATAAAACAAAAAGGTTTTGTTTTAATAAGTTGAAATATAGTTGCTTAAGTTGAAATAGTTTGGATTTGCAAATTCTAATTAGCTTAAATCCTACTATATAGAAAATGTAAGCAAGTTGACTTTAGAATCTTATTTCCTTCAAATTGAAAGTTTTGTATATCAGACTCTTGAAAGTCGAAAATACTTTCTAATTGGTAGAAAATTCATCCCCAATAATTAAAATTTATTGGAGATGAATTGTATTAATTAGGTAGAAAATTGTTTTGTAACTTAAATGCTTCGGTTTTCTTTAACCCAAGCTTTGATATAATCTGCTATATCACTAGTATTTGCACCTGGTGTAAACAATTTTCCAACGCCAATTTTATTCAATTCCTGAATGTCTTCTTCCGGAATAATTCCACCTCCGGTTATGAGAACATCTTCCATGCCTTGGTCATTTAACATTTGTTTGAGTTTTGGAAATACAGTTAAATGAGCTCCAGATAAAATACTTACGCCAATCACATCAACATCTTCCTGTAATGCAGCTTGAACTACCATTTCGGGTGTTTGTCTTAACCCGGTATAAATCACTTCCATACCTGAATCACGAAGTGCAGTTGCTATAACTTTTGCTCCTCTATCATGGCCATCCAAACCTATTTTAGCCACTAAAACTCTTATTGGTCTACTCATTTTCTTTTAGATTTTCCCTGTTTTTGGGAGATACTTGGTGGAATAAACTTATTCATGAAAATATAGTTTTTGTCCTTAAAATTTATTCTGAATAAATTGGTAAATTGTGGGTCTTCCATTTGGTAAAATCCCATTTGAAAAGTGTTTTCTTGTCCAATTGCATCCATTTCAAAGCTCATTCCTCCATTTTCCTGTTTAATATCAAATGGCTCCTGATTCACCATTACTGTTCTTAATGGGAAAATTCCATCAAAATCCGGTCTGCTTCCAAAAGGATTTACTTTTTCAACTATTGGATACATTTTCACTCCTTTTTTATCAGGTTCCAGAACAATTAAATTTCTTAGTTTTTTGAAATCAGCATCTGGAAAAACAACTACAGTCAAATCTTCTATTTCATGAAGAATATAATCTTTTCCATAAGCGAATTCTTTTGCATCGTTGCCAGAAAAAACAAGGATTGAACTTTGATCTAAACTCACTTTGAAAGTATCGATTTGCCCTGCTGCACCTTTGTATTTTACTTCATAAGTGCCAATTAACCTCGTTGGCATTGTTTCAATTCTATTACCCGGAGCCCTATCGAATTTAGCAAAATTACATGCGCTAAAAAAAACTATCGAAACAAATAAGAAAATGATGGTTTTAATATTTTTCATCGTATGAATTTTATTTTAAAGTCAAATATGCAAAACAATTTAAGTTCAAACAATTATTATAATTAATTACCTAATGTATTTATAGCGTAATCGATTCTTTCAACTGTATTGTTTTTGCCAAATAGAGCTGCCATCTCAAATAGTGGTGGTCCACCGGCAACACCAGTTAAACAAACTCTGAATAATTGAAGAAAGTCTTTTGATGGAACACCATTTTTTTCTAATGCTGATAAATAAGCTTTCTCAACTTCTTCATGGTTAAATGATTCTAATGTTTCAACCACAGATTTTATATCAGATAAAACTTGTTTAGAATTATCTTTCCATCTTTTTTGAATAACTGCCTGATCGAATTCAGTTGGGTTTTGGAAGAAGTAGTTTGAATAGTCCCATAACTCTTTTGTAAAACTGATTTTTTCTTTTACTAAACGAGCAGTTTCAAGCACATAAGTTGCATCAAATTGATTTGATAAGCCTTTTTCATCTAATACTTTTTGAAGAATGATTGCCAAATCTTCATTCTTCATCATTCTTACATACTGCTGATTAAACCATTTTGCTTTGTTTTGGTCGAATTTTGCTCCGCTTTTACTTACTCTATCTAAAGTAAAAGCTTCAGCTAATTCATCCATAGTGAAAATTTCCTGAGCAGTTCCGGGGTTCCATCCTAAAAAGGCCAATAAATTTACAACAGCTTCCGGTAAATATCCGCTTTCTCTGTAACCACTTGAAATTTCATTGGTATTAGGATCTTGCCATTGTAAAGGAAATACAGGAAATCCTAATCTGTCACCATCTCTTTTGCTTAATTTACCATTCCCTTCAGGTTTTAATAGTAATGGTAAATGAGCAAATTTAGGCATCACATCTTCCCAGCCTAAATACCTGTATAACAATACATGTAAAGGTGCTGATGGTAACCATTCCTCACCTCTGATTACATGTGAAATATTCATTAAATAGTCATCACAAACATTCGCCAAATGATATGTTGGCATACCATCACTTTTATATAGAACCTTATCATCCATTTGAGAAGTATTAAAACTTACCCAACCTCTGATTTCATCATGAAACTTAACTTCTTCTTTTCTTGGAAGTTTAATTCTAACCACATAAGCATCACCGGCTTCTAATCTTCTTTTAACTTCATCCTCAGGTAAAGTTAAACTATTTTTCATGGTTCCACGAGTGATTGCATCATATTTAGCATCTACATTACTAGCTTTTAAGCGTTCACGCATGCCATCCAATTCTTCAGCAGTATCAAAAGCGTAATATGCATAACCGGCTTCAATTAACTGCATAACATATTGCTTGTACATGGGTTTGCGCTCACTTTGACGGTAAGGCGCATGTGGTCCGTCTCCAAAACCAATACCCTCAACTGCTTCAATTTTCAACCATTTTAAGGCTTCAATAATGTATTGCTCGGCACCAGGTACAAATCTAGTTTGATCCGTATCTTCAATTCTTAATAAAAAATCACCACCATGTTTTTTTGCAAACAGGTAATTATAAAGTGCAGTTCTAACTCCTCCAATGTGTAAAGCACCAGTTGGACTAGGTGCAAATCTTACGCGTACTTTTCTTTCCATAATTCGGGTTGCAAAGATAATCAAAGTTTTTTGTTGCATGAATTTCTCTGCAAGGATTTTGATTTCAACCCATTAGCTTAGTTTTAAGGCAATTGAATCAAAATAGACTCAAGAAAAAAACTAAAAATAAATTTCTCTAAACGGCTTCGCATGCTTAATTTGCAAGCCTATAATCCGAAATCTATATGAGTGACCCAAGATTAAAACCTGTATTTGACAGTTTAAAAGAACAAATGGACAAAGCAGTAGACCATGCTGCTTCAGAATTTACAAAAATACGCGCAGGAAAAGCGCATCCTTCAATGTTAGATTCTGTAAAGGTTGATTATTACGGACAATTGGTTCCTTTGAATCAAGTTGCAAGTGTAAATACACCTGATGCAAGAACCATCAGCATTCAACCATGGGAAAAAGCAATGTTAGGACCAATTGAAAAAGGAATTATTATTTCTAATTTAGGTTTTAATCCAGCAAATGATGGTGTTGTTATCCGTGTAATTCTTCCTCCTTTAACCGAAGAAAGAAGAAAAGAAATTGTGAAAAAGGTAAAAGGTGAATCTGAAACAGCTAAAGTTGCTATTCGTAATATCAGAAAAGAAATAAACGAAAGCATTAAAAAGTTACAAAAAGACGGTTTACCTGAAGATGATGCAAAAACTGCAGAAGCTTCTGTACAAAAAACAACTGATTCTTATATCAAAAAAGTTGACGACTTAACTGCAGCAAAAGAAGCTGAAGTAATGCACGTTTAAGATTTTTGAAATGCTGAAAATCTCAACCCGATTGAAGAAAATTCTAACACTGGTAATTAAAATTGCCGGTGTTTTTTTATTGCTCCTAATTTTGGCCTATTTCTCTTTTAGAAATGTTTTCCTTCATAAGGCCATTGAAAAGGTGCAAGCTAAATTAATGGATAAATACCAGGTAACTTTAAAAATTGATAATGCCGGTTTTGAAGGATTAAGTGGTTTAAAATTAAATGGATTGTCTCTTGTTCCACAAGGAAAAGATACCATTTTAGTAGTGAACGATTTTTCTTTATCAGTTAAGTTTTGGTATGCCTTAATTGGTGATATCAGGGTGAAAAATCTGAGTCTAAATGGCGGATATTTTCAATTGATTAAAAAGGGTGATGAGAAAAATTTTGATGCATTTTTAAATAAGAAAGATACACTTTCAACTCAAGAGAACACGCCGAATGAAAACAAGGGTGTTCAAAATTATGCTGAAACAATTTATCAGCTGATTTCAAAGGTGCTAAATAAGGTACCTAATGAAGTAGAAATGAAGGATTTTTCGGTTCTCGGTGTTGATGATGATAGGTTCTTTAATTTTTCATTGAATGAATTCAAGTTGTTCGATCAACGACTTAATGCTTCAATGAAAGTTAGTTCAAACTCTATCAATCAAACATGGATTTTGTCCGGATTTGCTAATCCATCAGCGAAAACTGCTGATATTACTTTCTCAAGCACCGATACTTCAAGAGTTATGATTCCTTATATTTTCGAAAGATTCAATCTTCAGGCTGGATTTGAAAATATTAGGTTACAATTAAATCAGGTTGATTTAGATGGGGGAGAGCTAAAGGTTAATGGTATAGCTTCTGTGAAGAATTTTGCTGTCAATCATCCTAAAATTGCCAAAGAAGATGTAATAATCAATAATGCTGAGTTTAACTATTCATACCTTATTGGAAGTAATTTTATTTCTTTAGATAGCTCTTCAACTGTTAAGCTAAATGATTTTACTATTCATCCTTTTATAAAGTTTGAAAATAGTCCTGATACCATATTTTATTTCATTGTTCAAACTGAATCAACCACTGCACAGAATTTTATTAATTCATTGCCAAAAGGTCTGTTTAATCACATAAAGGGAATGGAAGCCAGTGGCTCATTTTCTTATCGTTTAGATTTTATTTACAATGAGAATCATCCTGATGAGATGGTTTTTGAGAGTACCTTAAATAAAGATAATTTCCAGATTACAAAGTTTGGTGAAGCGAACTTAAGTAAATTAAATACTGAATTTGTTCACTATCCTTATGAAAATGGTAGAGCTACAAGGCCAATCATTGTTGGTCCTTCTAATCCAGATTTTACTCCGGTTGACCAAATTTCTCCATTTTTGAAAAAGTGTGTTTTAACAACTGAAGACCCTTCATTTTTTTATCATAGAGGTTTTGTAACAGAAGCATTTCGTCAATCAATTGTTAAAAATATCAGAACCGGTAAATTCAAAAGAGGCGCCAGTACAATTAGTATGCAATTGATTAAAAATGTTTTCTTAACCAGAGAGAAAACAATGGCAAGAAAACTCGAAGAAATTCTATTGGTTTACATTCTCGAAAACAATTACCTGGTAAGTAAAGACAGGATGTTTGAAGTGTATTTAAATATCATTGAATGGGGGCCAAATGTGTATGGAATTGGTGAAGCTTCAAGGTTCTATTTTAGGAAACATCCTTCACAATTAACTTTAAGTGAATGTTTGTACCTGGCAACAATTATTCCTCGTCCAAAAGGATTTATGTGGCGCTTTAATAAAGATGGTTCAGCAAAAGAATATCTTGAAAAAACCTATCGCTTTTTGGCGAATAAAATGTTAAGCAGAGAACTGATTTTGCCAGAGGATACCCTTGGATTAACACATCAGGTTTCAATTACAGGTCCTGCTAAATTGAAGATTATTAAAAATGATTCATTGAGCAATGATTCCATTTTACAACTGGAATTAAATACCATTGCAAATCCTGAACAAGCTACAGATGTTAATGTAGAAGACGATGAAGAATAAAACAGGGATTTTAATTTTCTGTTTTGTTCTCGAATTGTTGCTTCTATTTTATTTTAGAAATGAAGCTGGTTTTATATTTAGTCCTGTGCTTTTTGCATTCGCAGGATTAGGTTTGATTTATTTTTCGTTTAATGATTTAAAACAAAAGGATGATTTAGCTCCGAATCTTCAATCGGATTTCAAATCAATTAATCTACGACTTTTTATAGGATTGTCATTGGTTGGCATTGTATTCTCAGGCTTTCTATTTCACAAATGGCCCATTAAAATTGAAAATTCAGATATCATTCCACTGATTCAAAACATATATGTAAGTAGATTTGTAAATTTTGAACACGTATATGATTTGTATGAAGGCTTTAACTATGGAAAGTTTACTCCAAATTATTTGCCATTTCATTGGTTTCCGTTTGTGTTACCTGAATTATTAAGGCTTGACCCTCGTTGGTCTTTTGTAGTTTTATTTGTTTTAGCTTTTGGCATTTATGTTTTTAAGTTCGCAAAGGCATCAAACAAAAAGTTTTTAATACTACAAATTGTATTGCCTTTTTTGCTTTGGTTTTCTATCATGGTGAAACAGGGGAAGGATTATGCTAATACAGTTGAATTGCTTATTGCTGCTTATTATTTAATTCTTTGTATTTCCTTGTTTTCAAACAAGCCTTTATTCAAATCATTTGCTTTGGCTTTGCTGATTTTGTCAAGATATAGCCTCGTATTTTGGTTGCCTGTTTATTTTTTATTGATGTGGTTTGATGATAGAAAAATTTGCATCAAAACCGGATTGTACTTGATTGGTTTTATGTTGATTTTTTATATTCCTTTTCTAATTCAATCTCCGCATATATTGAGTAGTGGTTCTAATTTATGGATTGATGCTGCTTTAGGGGAATGGAAGGGTCAATCGTGGCAGGCACCTGGTGATAAACCATTTCAGCTTTTTCAGGGGACGGGTTTTGCATCATGGATTTATACTTGGGGAGCAGGAACTCTTCAGGAGAAAATTATTTTCACTAAAAATTTAATGCTAATTATTAGTGTTCTTGTTTTAGTTATAATGACAGTATTTGTTTGGTTGACAAAGGAAATTTACAACAAGAAATTGATGGCTTTATATGGATTAAAAATTTCGCTTTTGGTATTTTATTCCTTTGTTTTTGTGCCTTATGTTTACTTGTTTTGGGTAACATTAATTCCTTCAATAATGATTTTAGGAAATCATTTGAATGCTAAAAATTAGTGTAAATTCGGTATTCAAATTTTTTGTTTTTGAGTTCTGAAGTAAACAACCCTTTCCTTTTAAAGCTTGAATCAGATTCTATTTTTTCTAAACTCAAATTGTCTTCAACCTGCGAAAACCAAGGGTCCCAAACCAATATAAATTCCTTTTTTTCGGCCTTTAATATTTCAAAGTTTTTGGCAGTTTGGTAACTAGTAGAATCAAATGGATCGATGTTTAAAAACAGCGGAACACAAGCATCTGAAGCTATAACTAGTTTGTTCGGAAACCTTTCTTTGATTTGTAAACTAACTTTTTCTTTCAACAATAATTCGCCTTCACTTAATGTTAAATCCTTTTTCAAATCATAGGATGCAGGATTGTCTAAAAATGGAAATATAAAACACAGAAGTAGTAAAGTAATACTTGTCCATTTCGCAATCTTTTCATTCTTCTTTGCAATTGCATCTCCAATGAAATTAAAGCCTTCAATTGCTATAATTGCTATCAAAGGCATTACTCCGGCAAAAACTCTTGTTAATCCCATCGAGCCAAATATTCCTAAAGCCCAAAATGCTGAATGAGCCATAAAAAAAGCTAAGAAAATGCCGTAAATTAAAAAGAGTTTATCGTTTGTAAAAACTTCAATCAGTACTTTTAGTTGATGCTTTAATAATGTCGAAATCAAACCTAAAATCAACAAAGCAAAAAGAATTGGCCCAATCATAAAATTCATTTGAATGATAAAATGGTCCCATGTGCCTTTGCCATAAACCGGATTTAAATGCGCATAAGGAATTTTGGTAAACACCCACAGAATATCTCCATGAATCCACATGCCGGCTATACTCATAATCAGATGTCCTGCACCTAAAAGTATAATAGCTTTCCAGTTCTTTTTAATGAAAAAGAAAAGAGCTAATGCCACCAAAATTATAAGTCCTTCCGACCTTACAAAAGGCAAAAATGAAACTAAAAATGCTCCTTTGTTTTCATTGGAATTGGCAATTAAATACAATGAACCAAGCAAAACGCTTGCAAACATGGGTTCGGTTAAGCCACTAAAATTTACGCTAATAGTTAATGGCGCTAGCATGACAAAAAACAAAACCAATCCAGCATTTTTTATTTCAAAATGTTTTGCCAGTTTGTATCCATAAAAAATTCCTATGAAAGTATTGATGGAATTAAAAATCTTAATCCAAGTAAAATCAAATTGGGCAAAAACAGAAGCTATGATTGTGAAAAATGGTTTTCCCCAATGATTAAAAAATAAATGAGGATGCTGCCACGAATATTTGGCCATGAGGTAATGAAATACACTATCACCACCTTGACCAATTCCGTTTGTTTGAAAACAAATTAAAATGAAAACCAGTAGAAAAGTGAAGTAGGCGGAATTAAAATATTTTGATGGAAAGAATTCCTTTTCCATGATTAGTTTATTTTAAGAAGGCCGTATTTTAGGATACAGTAAATAGCTCTGAAACCATCTTTCCAGTTGATTTTTTTACCTTCAGCATAGGTTCTTCCATAATAGGAAATTCCTACTTCATAAATTCTGATATTCGGAATTCTGCTGATTTTGGCAGTTATCTCCGGTTCGAAACCAAATCTGTTTTCGCGTAACTGAATAGGTTTAATAAATTCTGCTTTAAATAACTTGTAACAGGTTTCCATGTCGGTTAAGTTCAGATTGGTAAACATATTCGACATAAAAGTTAAAACTCCGTTTCCAATAGAATGCCAGAAGAATAGGATTCTATGCGGATTTCCTCCCATAAAACGAGAACCGTACACAACATCAGCAAAACCATCTGTAATTGGTTTTAATAACAAGTTAAATTCTTGTGGGTCGTATTCTAAATCGGCATCCTGAATGATGATATAATCACCATTTGCTTCTTTAATTCCAGTATGAATTGCAGCTCCTTTTCCTTTGTTAACTTCATGTTCAACAAATCTTATAGCAGGATATTTCTGCATTAGATTTCTAACAACATTTGCTGTTTCATCACTGGAACAATCATTTACAATAATGATTTCTTTTTTGATACCGGAAATCAATTGTACAGCCTCGATTTTTTCTAAAATCAGGTGGATGGTTCTAGCCTCATTGTAGGCCGGGATAATGATTGATAATAAAGACATGAATTAACTGATTACTAACCTGATGAATTCATTTGTATCCCAGATAGTTTTGCCATACCAGCAACCATCATAGGTATACGAAATTTTCAGATTAAGAGCTACTAGGGCAATAATAATTAAAATGACGGGTATTTTAATAGCAGAGTTTTTAAGACTCAAAATTTTATGAATGATTGCTGTAAAAGCCAGGGCAAACAATGAGTAAAATTCTACAAAACCTCTATGACCTAATCCGCAGCCCAATTGCGGACTCCACCAAGCTGCATAAACATACGAAATTGAAGCAAAAAGAAGGATTTGAATCCAGGCATTTGTTCTATTTTTAAGTAATACAAACATTCCAATTATTGTAAAAACATGAATAGGATTCATAGCAAAAAGTCCATTTTCAAATGAAAAAAGAACTTTGTTAAACTGTGGATTGAATTTGTAAATAAAACTTTCGTTTCCGTAACTATATGCAAATGGAGAATCAAAGAGGTAAAAGTTATAGGCGATTTGCGGACTCATAACTAATCCTATAATCATAACCATTACAAGAAACCTTTTTAAGCCAATTTTTTTAAATCGTTCTACAATTTCCGAAACCAATTGAACATCCAACAAAACCAAAAAAGGAAGGAATAACAAATTGATTTGTCTGACCAATAAAATCAATCCCGTAATAAAAGCCAGTTTTATTAATGCTTTAGTCTGATATTTAGAATTTGCAATTAGTTTTTTGTAGTTAAGAAGCCATGCACTACATAGAAAAAATGAATAGGCATGTGATAAGCCTGTTTCTTTTGTGGCGTAATAAAATAAATTAGTCCCTAACAAAAAGATGAGTAGGGAATAGAAAACTGTTTTTTCAGAATAGTAAAATGAGAGAAATTGAAATAAAAATATCAATCCAACAAGTACATAAAAAACAGCTGCTATATCAGTTGCATAGTGGTAAGGTCTTGAATAACCGGTAGCTTTTTCAGGTTCAAAAATCTTACAATAAACATGCGCTGCCAGAAAAAAAGGAGCCTGCATAACTGCAACTCCTGATGGATATTTAGTGAAGATTTTATTAGTTTCTCTATTCAGATTAAATCCTTCACCAGTTCTAAACTCTATACTATCCGGAAATTCTGTAGCATTAAAATTATAAATAAACAAAGCAGGAAGGTAAACCTGGTATCCTGCTTTGTCTGAAAAAATTTCGCTATGGTAATTAAATTCTCCACTTCTGGAGTGTAAATTCAGGGTAGCAAAAAAGAGTATGATACTAAGAAAAGCAAAGCTGATTGTCTTGAAAGATTTACTCAACATATCAAATTAGTCTTTCTTTTCGAACAATTCTTCTTTGTTTACTTTACTAACTTTATCTCCATGTTTTAATGTTTTTGAAATAGTAGAATAAGGACCTGAAATAACTTCATCACCTTCTGAAACACCTTCTAAAACCTGGATATATTTATCGTCTTGAACACCTGTTTTAACTTTTCTAATTGAAGTTTTATCACCTGATTTGATGAATACCACTTCAACCTCTTCATTTTTCTTCTCTTTGTTGATGTCTGATGGCTTGTCTTTGTCTGATTTTTCAACTTTAACAGTATCTAAAGCACTAATATCTCTAACAGTAACAGATTCAAGTGGAATAGAAACCACATCAACAACTTTTTCAGTTTGAATTTCAACACTGGCACTCATTCCCGGTCTGAAAACCGATTTACGTTTACCAAATTTTCTTGTTAAATCTTCATAACTGCTTCTAAGAATTCTAATTTTTACCACAAAATTAGTTACCTGATCGGAGGTTGTTGCAGCATTTGTTGTAGCACTGTTAGCGATTTCAGTTACAATACCGGTGAATTTTCTTCCAGGGTATGCATCAACTTCAATCATGGTAGTATCATACAATCCAACTTTCACGATATCATTTTCGTTCACATCAACACTTACTTCCATGTCGTTAAGATTGGCGATTCTCATCATTTCGGTACCAGCCATTTGAGATGTTCCAACAACACGTTCACCTGCTTCTACACTAAGTTTAGAAACAATGCCACTAACAGGGGCGTAGATATTAGTTCTGCTTAAGTTTTTTCTTGCTTCTTTTAAACTTGCTTCAAAACTTCTAACACTAAATTCTGCTCCTAAAATACCTTGTTTACCAGCCTCAACTTCTGCTTTTGCATTGTCATAAGCGCTTTTTGAAGTTTCGAATTCAGCATCTGAAATTAGTTGCTGTTCGTGCATTTTTTTATTACGCTCATAAGCTTTACTAACCTCTGTAAGGCGTGCTTGTGCTTGCACCAAACGCGATTTGGTAGTAGCTAAACTTGCTTTTGTATTATTTAACGAAGCTTCACTTCTATCTAATGATGATTGATATAATTCAGGGTCGATTCTTGCCAATAGTTTACCTGCAACAACTGAATCACCTTCATGAACATATAATTCCATGATTTCGCCTGAAACATCTGAACTGATTTTTACTTCTTTTTCAGGTTGAACCCTTCCATTTGCAGAAACTGTTTCAATTAAAGTGTGTTTTTCTACAATTGCGGTGGTAATTTTTGTGCCTTCCTGTTTTCCAATCCAGCCTTGTTTTTTACCAACAATTGCCAATATTAGTAATACTGCAACCCCAATTCCTAAGTAGATGAGAATTTTATTGTTCTTTTTCTGTGCCATTTGTTTTGCAATTTATGATTAATACAATGCTTTCCCAGCATAGAAGTCCAATACTTTTCTGCGAAAGATTAATTCGTATTTGGCTTGTGTGAAATCTGCTTCTGCTCTGATTAAGCTATTTTTTGTGTTTAAATAATCAGCCATATTCATCGCACCTAATTCAAATTGTTTATCAGCTAAATCAAAAGCTTCTTTGTTTGCTTCTAGATTGCTTTGGTTTGCTTCGTATTTTTTTCTACTCGCTTTGAAATTTGTATAAGATTGAGAAATACTTCTAAATAAGTTATTTTTTATTTGTTGGTCGTTGAGTTTAGCACTCAAATTGTTGATTTGAGATTTTTGAATGTTTGTATTTACATTCCAACCATTAAATATTGGTAAACTCAATTGTAATGAAACATTTGAACCCAGATTTTGGTCGAATTGAGTTTTTAAAGAACTTGTTTCATAACTAGAATAGGTTGGAAAAGGGGTATAAACCTGAACCAATGTTCCATTATTGTCCCAAAATCCAATGGTTCTATTAGTAAAATTTGGAGTTCCAACACCCACTTTACTTTGAGTGGTGTAAAATGAATTAAGACCTGCTCCCAAAGTAATTCTTGGAGAACGGCCACCTAATGCCATGTATCTTTGTATTTCAGCACTTCTAATTCTTTGTTGAGTTGCCAAAACATCAGGACTTTTTTTGCTGAAATCTTCATAAATCTGCTCAACAGTTCTGGTTTCATCAGCAACTTCCAGATTTTTAGTATCAGGAATTGCGATTTTATTGTTTTGAGAAGGGTCAACCTGAATCATTAACCATAACTCCAAATAAGATTGAGTAACAATATTATCGCTGTTGATATAAGCCAGTTCTTCTTGAGCCAATTGGGCTTTTAATTGAAGGTATCTGCTTTTGTTGCTGCTTCCTAATTCAAACATTTTCTTTTGTCTTTCAACCTGCGCGCGAGTTGCATTAACTCTGGAAATTGCTGAATTTCTTAATTCTATGTTTTGTAAAACACTTAGGTAAGCATTACATACATTTAATGTGATGGTATTTCTTGTGTTCTCCAATTCCTTTTCACTTGCCTTTAAATTAGATAATTGCAAACGAGTATTGTTCGAATTTTGAAATCCATTGAACAAGGTCATGCTCGAGTTTAATCCTACAGAATTTGTTCTGAATGATTGGTTATTTTGTGCTGAGTTTGTTTCAGGGTTAATTGCAAAACCTGTTTGCCAGTTGTTACTAACACTTCCATTTAAATTTGGAAGCATGGCAAGTTTACTCTGATTGTAATCAGCCTTAATACTTTTTGTTTGAAGTTCCTGCTGCTGAACTGTAATATTGCTTTTGAGAGCTTGTTCAACACAATCTTGCAATGTCCAGGTTTTTTCTGTCTGGGCAAAGATTGGATTCATCAGCAAAAGAAACAGTGAGGCGAATCCTATTGTTTTTTTTGATATTTGAAGCGTCATGCTTTTATAGGTTAATTTTCGTAAGGTAACAAAAATAATGTTTAAATATAGAATACCTCTTTTTCTTCAATTACTTGCGCCATCCTATACATGGAAGGTTCATACAAATGATAAAGTGTTATACTTTACTTTTGATGATGGACCTCACCCCGAAATTACACTTTGGGTTTTGAATGAACTAAAAAAATTTAATGCTAAGGCTACTTTTTTCTGTGTTGGAGATAATGTTTCAAAATTTCCTGATACTTACCAAGAGATTTTAAATCAAGGACATGTCACTGGAAATCACACTTTTAACCATTTAAAAGGATGGATTACCGCAGATGATGAATATTTTCAAAATACTGAAAAGGCTGCACAAGTGATAGATTCCTCACTTTTTCGACCACCTTACGGACGTATTAAACCTTCACAAGCTAAGGTTCTTAAAGAACAATATAAATTGGTGATGTGGAGTCACCTGACTTGCGATTACGAGAAAAATCTAAATATCAAAACGAGCCTTCGTCAAATGAAAAAAGCGGCTCCGGGTTCGATTTTTGTTTTCCATGATTCAGAAAAATCATTTCATAATTTACAAATTTTACTACCTGAATTACTACAATATTATAGCAATCTGGGTTTTAGGTTTGATGTAATCCCTGCAGAAAAATGATAGGAGTGGAGTTGGTTATTCTTTTGATACTTTGGGTTTATATCATCCTTCAACTGCTGATTTTAGCAATGTTAATGGCTTATAAATCACCGGCAATCCAAAAAAATATTCCGGGATTTGAATATCCTTTTATATCAATTTTGGTGGCTGCCCGAAACGAAGAAGCCACAATTAAAAGGTGTATATTATCATTACATGCCTTAAATTATCCAAAAGATAAATTTGAAATTTTAATTGGTAACGATGCTTCTGAGGACAAAACAGCTTCTATTGTTGAGGAATTAATGATTACCATTCCAAACCTAAAATTAATTCATATCCATGAAAAATTGGGTTCAGCAAAAGCCAAAGCCAATGTTTTAGCACATTTGGTTCATAAGGCCAAAGCAGAACTAATTTTTGTAACCGATGCCGATATTCAGGTTAAACCCAATTGGATTTTGGTAACACTTCCACATTTACAAGATGAAAAAAATGGAATTGTAAGTAATGCCACCATGGTTTATGGAAATTCATTTTTCTCAAAAATGCAACAGTTAGAATGGATGCTGGGATTTGGAAATATCATTGCATTTGAACAATTAGGTTTGAAAAGTACAGCCGTAGGTAACAATATGGCATTTTCAAAAAAGGCTTATTTTGATTCCGGTTCCTATGAAAACATTCCTTTTTCAGTTACAGAAGATTTTCAGTTGTTCAGGTATATTAGAAAAGCTGGTTATAAAGGACTAACTATTTTACAATCAGATGGTTTGAATTTATCTGAAGCCCAATCAGTTTTTATGAAATTAATGCACCAGCGCAAAAGATGGATGATTGGAGCCCAGGATTTACCTTTTGTTTGGAAATGCATTTTTATGTTACAGGGATTTTATTTTCCCGCTGTTATTCTATTGGCTTTTTTGCATTTGAAATTAGCTGTTGTGTTATTTTTGGTAAAAGTTTTCATTCAGTCGGCTTTTATTTGGCGAATGAGTTATTTACTTAAAGAAAAACGTATTCTTATTTATTTGCCATTATTCGCTATTTACCAGGAAATTATGGTATTGCTAATGTCGGTTTTCTATTTGTTACCCATTCAAATGGATTGGAAAAATAGAAAGTATTAATGATGCAGAATTCGATTTCATAAGCTTATTTTCGCCCGATGCAATTTGTAGATACTCATACACACCTTTATTCAGAAGAATTTAAAGATGATAGGAAAGCTATCGTTGAAAAAGCGATTAAAAATGGTGTAAACCAAATGTTTTTACCCAATGTTGATGTCGATTCAATTCAACCAATGTTGGATTTGGTATGGGATTTTCCTGAAAATTGTTTTCCAATGATGGGTTTGCATCCTTGTTCGGTAAATGAACATGTGGAAGCACATTTGTTTCAAATTCAAAAATGGTTTAAAAAAAGAAAATTTTGGGCAGTTGGTGAAATCGGACTTGATTATTACTGGAGTACCGATTTTAAGGAGCAGCAGATTTCAGCTTTTAAAAAGCAAATTCAATGGGCAATTAATCTTGATTTACCAATTGTCATTCACTCAAGAAACAGCAATGAAGATGTGATAAAAATTTTAGGAGAAATGTCACATCCCAAATTAAGAGGAATTTTTCATTGTTTTAGTGGTGATGCAAATCAAGCTAAACAGATTGTAGATTTAGGTTTTTTATTGGGAATTGGTGGTGTACTTACCTATAAAAATAGTGGATTAGCAGATGCAATTGCTGATATTTCTCTGGAGCATATTGTGCTTGAAACTGATGCTCCATATTTAGCTCCGGTTCCTTTTAGAGGGAAAAGAAATGAGAGTTTTTATTTGCTGGAAATTGCAAGAAAATTAGCAGAAATTAAAGCAGTTGGATTAAATCAGGTTGCAGAAATTACTACAAGCAACGCAAAAAAGGTTTTTGGGATTTAATCCTGAATCTTCCATTTCGTAAAGAAAAATTGATAAAAAAGTGCTTTTGAGGGGTATTTTTTGCAAATTTTACTTTGCACTTTTCGCAAATTGTATTGCATTTTATTCCAAATGCTTATTATTGGTTAAAATTTAGACTCTTTTGAAAAAACATCTACTTCAATTTTTAATAATATGTTTGTTTATGCCCTTTTTATCTTTTGGGCAAACTACAACTATCAGAGGTTTTGTAAAGGATTATAAAACCAGTGAACCATTAATTGGTGCTACCGTTTCTATAAAAGGCACAAAAACTGGTGTAGGTACCGATTATGAAGGTGCTTTTCTTATTAAAGCCGGTCAAACTTTACCTGTAACTCTTATTGTTTCATATATTGGATATAAAGCTGATGAAATAGTTGTTGGTTCAGTTGAAAAACCAATTACAATCAAGTTAAGAGAAAATACTAAAGAACTTAGGGATGTGGTTATTCGTGATTCAAGGATCACTGAAAAGCAAAAACAAGCTCCTCTTACAGTTGAGTCAATGGATGCGATTGCCATTAAAGAAACACCTGCAGCTAATTTTTATGAAGGTTTAGCTTTATTAAAAGGTGTTGATATGACAAGTGCCAGTATTGGTTTTAAGATTATTAATACTCGTGGTTTTAATAGTACGTCACCTGTTCGTTCATTGCAGTTAATTGATGGGGTTGATAACCAAAGTCCGGGATTGAACTTTTCTTTAGGCAACTTTTTAGGTGCTTCTGAATTAGATGTTCAGAGGGTTGATTTAATTGTTGGAGCCAGCGGTGCTTATTATGGTCCGAATGCCTTTAATGGTGTAATTAATATGCAAAGTAAAAGTCCTTTTCAATTTCCGGGATTGAGCATGCAAATGCGCTTTGGTGAAAGAAAATTGGTTGAAACTGCTATTCGTTATGCCGAAGTTTTTAAGAATAAAAAGGGTGAAGATTTTATAGCCTATAAATTAAATGTATTCACTATGAGTGCCCGCGATTGGGAAGCAACCAATTATGAAGCAACTATTCAATCTCCTGTTAATGAAAAGAATCCTGGTGGTTATGATGCTGTAAATATTTATGGTGATGAATATTCAACTTCACGTTTCAGACAAAGTGGATTATCTTATTTAGGTTATGGATACGCAATGAGAAAAGGTTACCAGGAAGACCAGTTGGTAGACTATAACTCGAAAAATTTGAAACTAAATGGAGCGGTTCATTTTAAGGTAAACAAAGACAAAGAATTCATTATTTCATCAAGTATTGGTAATGGAACAACTGTTTATCAGGGTGATAATCGTTTTAGTTTAAAGGATATTTATTTCTTTCAAAACAGATTAGAGTTTAGAAAAGAAAACAAATTTTTTGTGAGGGTTTATGCAACAAACGAAGATGCCGGTAAAAGTTTTGATGCTTATTCAACTGCATTAATATTGCAGAATTCAGCAAAATCAGACAACAATTGGGCAATTGATTATGCAGAAAACTGGAACAAATACATTTTCAATCGCATTCAAACAATCCGCCCGGCAATTGGTACGCAACCACCGGGAGTTCGTTATGAAGATTATGCAAATAATTATTTGTATGAAAAGTTTTATGATTCATTAACTTATTACCATTGGCTAAATGGTTCAATTTCCGATACATCTTACAGCAACCAAAGAGGTGGAATTGCACGTTTCGAACCCGGAACCGCAAGATTTGATTCTGCCTACAATAGTATTATTAGCAGAACAAACAGAGAAGGTGGTTCCAGATTTTTTGATAGATCAGCATTGTATCATGCAATGGCAGAATATCAGTTTATTTTGGCAGGTTGTGATGTAAGAACCGGAGCAAGTTTCAGATTATATACACCTAATTCAAGAGGAACAATTTTCTTGGATACAATTGAAAATCAAAGAATTTACAATAGAGAAGGTGGAGTTTATATTGGAATAGAAAGAAAATTAATGGATGACAAGTTAAAACTAAGTGTAACAGCTCGTTCAGATAAAAATCAAAACTTTAATCTTTTGTTTTCACCAGCTGCAACGGCTGTTTATACGATAAATAAACATGTTTTAAGATTTTCTGCTTCAGCAGCCATTCGTAATCCAACACTTACCGATCAATACATCAATTTAAATGTAGGAAGAGCTACACTTTTAGGAAATCTGGGTGGATTTGACAGCTTGGTAACAGTTAGTTCAGTTATTGATGCATTTAATAATGGACGTTCAAGATTGAGTTATTTTAATGTAGCTGCTATCAAACCTGAAAGAGTTAGAACTTTAGAAGTTGGATACAGAGGAAATATTACAGAAAAGATTTTTGTTGATGCGAGTTATTATTTCAGCTGGTATTATGATTTTATTGGATACCAAATTGGAGCAAAAATTGATTGGCCGGAATTATCTCCTTTTGTAAATTCAGTGAAGGTTTATCGTGTTTCTGCAAATGCCCAGGATGTTGTAACAACTCAGGGTTTAACTATAGGCATCAATTACTTTTTTCAAAAATATTTAGGCTTTGCATGTAATTATTCTTGGAACAGATTGGACAAAAGAGGATCGAATGACCCATTAATCCCTGCTTTTAACACACCTGAGCATAAATATAACCTAGGAATTAATGGTAGAGATATTGATACCAAAATTGGTAAACTAGAAATTTCGAATTGGGGCTATAGTATCAATTACAAATGGCAGGAAGGATTTAGTTTTGAAGGTTCACCTCAATTTACAGGATTTGTTCCTGAATATGGAATGGTTGATGCTCAAATAAATAAAGCTTTTGTGTCTGAAAAATTAACCATAAAGATAGGAGCAAGTAATTTGTTGAATAATAAAGTTATTCAGGTTTTTGGTGGTCCTAGAGTTGGAAGATTGGCTTATGTTTCACTACTTTTCGACTTAGGGAAACCTTAAAATATTGGTATTCGTC
This sequence comes from Bacteroidia bacterium, assembly GCA_049243005.1. Classification (GTDB taxonomy): domain Bacteria; phylum Bacteroidota; class Bacteroidia; order UKL13-3; family UKL13-3; genus CAISCU01. The sequence goes on from JBMLOK010000186.1 coordinate 35,515, forward strand.
GAAGAATTAATGCAGAGATTGCAAAACTTTTTGTGTTCTCAGTTTTTTATCTTTTCTTGTAAATCAAATTTAAATTTTAAAATATGAACAAAAATCTACTTTCTGTATTTGGCGCATTCGTGATGATGTTATGCGTTAATTCAACGATGGCGCAAAATCGTTACATCGATGAAGTATTCACTGAAGTTTCTAAATCTTCAAACATTCTTTATGATACTAATTATGCCATCAATTTATTGTTTGGACAACCAATCCCAGGATTAGGAACTTCTCCAGTTTGGAATGAGCCTTTAATTTGTGATGTTTACACACCAACGGGTGATACAGAAACAAAAAGACCTGTAATCATTTTAACTCATACAGGTAGTTATTTACCTGCATTTATCAACAAACAAACTACAGGTAGCAAAGACGATAATTCAATTGTTGAATTAGCAAATCGTTTTGCAAAACGTGGTTATGTTGTTGTTGCAATGAACTACCGTTTAGGTTGGAACCCAGCTACAACTATTCAAGAACAAGCTACTGAGCAATTAATCAAAGCTACATACAGAGGATTACAAGACGTAAGAAATTGCGTTCGTTTCTTTAGAGTAAACGCTTCTACTTACGGAATTGACACATCAAAAATTGTTGTTGGTGGTCAAGGTACAGGTGGTTACATCTCTATGGCTTTAGGTTCAGTTAGCACAAGAGCTGATATCGAATCAAACTTAAAATTCTTACGTGGTGATGCTTCTCCAATGGTAAGTGTTGATACATTAGGTGATTGGACTGGTTTAGGTGGAGCTGCTCCTTTGAACAGTCCTGCTAATCCTTCTATTCCTTCAAATGTACATATGACATTTAACTATGGTGGTGCTATGGGTGATTCAGCTTGGATGAAAACAACAAGTTTACCTATTGTTAGTATGCACGTAACTCGTGATCCATTTGCTCCTTACAGAACAGGAAACGTTGTAGTTCCAACTACAGGTGTTACAGTTATTCCAAATGCTTCTGGTGCTCATGATGTAATTCGTAAAGCTGATGCTCTTGGTATCAATGCTAAAATCAACCAATACGATTATATAGATGAATATTCTTCACGTGCAGATGAAGTTAATCCTAATGTAAACAATGTATTTGGTTTTGAAACTTCATTCCCTTTTGAAGGTTCTTCTTGGGAATGGTGGGATAGAGCTGCTGCTCAAGCTAAAACTTTTCAAATTTACCGTGGTGTTCCACTTCCTACAAACGGACGTGAAGCAGATTCACTTTCTATGTTAACCAATCCTTTCATGTCTGAAGCTCGTGGTAAAGCTTATATCGATACTATTTCAGGTTATTTAGCTCCTCGTATTGCTGTTCAATTAGATTTAATTGGAGATTTGGCTTTAAATAATTTCAACTTGCTTTCTCCTGCTTCAGGAACAAACTTAAATGTAAGAAAAGATTCTACAAATCTTGTTGTTGCTAAATGGGAAAAAGCTACTATGGTAGAAGGTGTTGAATATGTTTGGGTTTTAGATTATGCTGATGGCGATTTCTCTGAGCCTTTAGTTGTTCAATCTATTACTGATGCTGATTCAGTTGTTTTCACTGAAAACGATATCTGGGATAATTTAACTGCTTTAGGTTTAGGTATCGATGAAACTGCTAATT
>JBMLOK010000187.1:0-1808 GCA_049243005.1 Bacteroidia bacterium
TGCAATTGTTCTTTTAAAAAGCCAATTTCCTTCACCATTTGTTTGATTTCAGCTTGGGTGAAGATTTCGTAAACGCCTCTTAATGCTAAATCTGTATCTTGTTCAATGCTTCTATCTGTTGTTATAACAATACATGGTGCTTTGTTGCCGTATTGTTCGTTTAGACGTAATACTTCCATCGCCGAAAATAAGCCCATATTTCTGCCACTAATTATCAAATCAGGTGGATTAAACTGTAATTCAAATTCCAAATCCTGAGGCGTTCTTACCCAACGTAAAAAATGTTTCAATCTACTCTCCGACATGGCCTTTTCTACCAGCCTTATCACACTCTCGTTTGTTTCAACCAAGAGTATCCTTATTTCCCAAAATGATTTCATTTTTTCTTATTTTGACACATTTAAACATCAACACTTATACTCCACATGCTTGATTTTCCTTATTTTGCGGATTAATTAGCATTTCGAAGTATTTATTCATATAACTATTAACCCAAACCTTATGCCAAAGGAATTTTCGTCGATTTTTCATCGACTTTTAATCTTAATTTTACTCTGTTTTAGTTTTCAATCCAAGGCTCAGTTTTCAGCTGATGATATCAAACAAGGCCACAAACAAGTTGGTGATAGTTTGTATTTTGTCTTCTCTGAATCACTTTATGGTTTGAATTCTATCAAGAATGTAAGTGTTACAGGTTCTTTCAGAAACTGGGATCAAAACATGGACAACAGAATCTGGATGCTGCAAACTATTGGAAATGGAATTTGGCAAGTAGGAATTAATAATAAAGAATTTGAGAAAGTGAAACCGGGTTCAAGTTTTAAATTCAGGGTGAATGATGGCAAATGGCTTGATCCACCTGCTGGTGCTACCAATACTGATGGTGGTAACCTAGTTTTTATGAAAGGAGTTCAGCCATTAAGTTTAGAAGCCGGCATTCAATCAAATACTTCTATTGATGTTTGGGTGAAGGGACTAACTAAAGGACAAAACGCAGTAACTAGATTGGTAGATTTTGTTTTAACTGATTCTAAAGGGAAAAAGATTCCGTTAAAAACAATTACGAATTTTGTGGCAGAAAAATCGGAAAATGGAAACCAGATTCATCATCATTTTACGATTACTCCAGTTGGCACAATCGATAAAAGAAGGGTTTATTATTTAACACATACCAAACTCAAATTAAAAACATTATTGAGTTTTGAGCCTTGGTTCGCTAAATTAAAAAGCGATAAGGAATTAGGTGCGAATGTAAGCGCTGATGGGAAAATTACTTATTTCAGAATATTTTCACCAAGAGCTACAAAGGTTAATCTTTACTTATATAAAGGTAAAAACGATAAAAAGCCTTATGAAGTTTTAGGAATGAAGGTTGATGCAAATGGCGTTTGGGAAGCCAAAATACTTTCAGATTTAGAAGGTACCTGGTACGATTTTACTGTTCATGGTTTTAAGGAGCCGGGTAATTCTTTTTTCGAATCACATCCGGTTCACATTAGCGACCCTTATGCAAGAGTAAGTGATGATAGTTTTGGAAAATGTATGGTGGCTAAAAAAACCATTCCTGCCAGTCCTGTTAAAGGCGGTCGTCCTGCTATGGAACAAGTTATGGCTTACGAGGTACACGTGCAGGATTTTACCGATTTACTTCCTGTACCTGAAGAAATGAAAGGAACTTTTCCTGCGATGCACAAAAGTGGTTTAAAAAACACTAGAGGTGAAGCCATTGGATTTGATTACTTAAAAACTTTGGGTATCAATACCGTTCATTTAATGCCTGTTCAGGAAATGTTACATTGGCCAAAAGA
>JBMLOK010000188.1:0-4042 GCA_049243005.1 Bacteroidia bacterium
CCAGATCAAAACCTTGTGATGGTTGATGATGCCACGATTTATAGTGCTTATCATTTATTTGGAATCAACTCACTTTTCAGTGGTTCAGAATTACGTCAAGCAGAATTAAGCAAAGGTGGTTTTTCAGCAAAATATGGCGGTAGAACTGCATCTGTTTTGAATATGAGTTTAAAAGATGGTAACAGAGAACATTGGGATGTTGATGCAGGATTGGGATTATTGGCTTCACATGTACAGGTAGATGGTCCTCTTTTAAAAAACAAATCAAGTTTTCTGTTTTCAGCAAGAAGAACTTATGTTGATTTATTAGCGAAACCTTTTTTGGCGCCAGATGAAGATGCTGCCTATTATTACTATGATATCAATTCGAAAATTAATTTCGATATCAACTCAAAAAACAGAATCTATTTTAGTCTTTACACTGGTAACGACTTGTTTAAAACAGAAACCACTAGCGGTGAAGACACTGATAAAGCCTTAATAAAATGGGGAAACCGAGCTTTTAGTTTAAGGTGGAATTCTCAATTAAACAATAAACTATTTTTAAATACAACAGCCTATAGAACCGAATATGCAAGTTTAATCAGTGTTGGATTTTCCAGTATTAGCAATGCAAACAGAATAGAACTTAAAACAGGAATTACAGACCTTGGTTTAAAATCGGACCTAGACTATACTTACAACAATGCGCATTGGATTAAAACGGGATTCAGCATTATTCAACATCTGTTTACGCCAAGTATTCTTAATCTTCAAGTTGATAAAAAAGGAGAGCTTAAAACCCTACAGGAAACAAAAATAAATGGATTGGAAATGGCTGTTTATCTTGAAGACAAATTTAAGATCAACAAAAAAACAGAACTGAATGCCGGTTTAAGAATGAATATTTTTAGTATGGGAAATACACAATACTATTTTCCTGAACCAAGGATTCAACTAAACTTTAATCCCAATAAAAACTGGATATTGAACGCTGCTTATACACATATGACTCAGTATGTAAATTTAATCAGCACTGGTATGATGGGCTTGCCATCTGAAATTTGGATACCAAGTACAGAAAAACTTCAACCTCAAATTGCAAAACAATTAAGCGCAGGTTATTCATGGAAAATCAATGCATATTTTAGTCTTTCACAAGAAGCTTATTATAAAAAAAGTAATCATTCAACAGCATATCGTCAGGGTGCAGGATTTTTATCTTTGTTAACCGAATACAATTCACTCAATAATGGAATTGAGTACTTTGAAAACCTGCTTACACAGGGTCAAACAGAAGCTTTTGGAACCGAATTAAACTTAAAATACAAAGGCAAAAAAATTGAATCATGGGTATGTTACAACCTAGGGAAAATCAACCAACAGTTTGATGGATTAAATAACGGGAATTGGTTTGATGCCTTTTACGACAGACGTCATGATTTTAACTGGGTTGGAATTTATAAACCAAATAATAAATGGACATTTTCATTATCATGGATATATGGTTCAGGATTTGCGATGAGTTTACCTTCTGCAAATTATGGAACATTCGGACATGCACCAATTAACAATAGTGGTTTACAATTAGAAGGAGCTTATTCATCAAGCCAATATTATTTTTCACAAAAAAACAATTATAGAACAGCTGCTACACATAGAATGGATGCAGCAGTGAAGTATTTAATCAAAACAAAAAGAACCGATCAGATTCTAACACTTAGTGTTTATAATGTTTACAACAGAGCCAATCCGTTTTACTACGATATAGATACAGAAGGAGAAAGCGGAAGAATGGTTTTAAAACAAATCAGTTTTTTCCCTGTATTACCATCATTTTCATGGAGGATTTTATTCTAATGAAGAACAATATCAAACATCTGTTTTCATTACTGATTCTTTCAATGATTTTGATTGGATGTCAGAGAGAAAAAATTGTTATACAGGAATTAGCACCTGAACACAAAATTGCCGTGCATTGCTATTTAGATGGTGATAGTAGTAAGGAAGTTGTTTGCAAAGTATATAAATCGATACCGGTTTTTGGAAATACAAATTCAGAAAACAATCCAATTTTAGATGCTGTGGTTGAAATAGGCAACAATGGAAACTGGATTCAAATACCTTCTAATATCGAAAATCAGGATTATAGAGCGATTTTACCTGAGGGCTTTTTAAAGGACAATGCTAGCTACCAACTACGAATTAGCCATCCTGAATTTCCAACTGCAGAATCGAGTATTCACTTATTACCAAAATATACAACAGATGATATTAGTGGAACTATTGAACTCATCAAATCTGAAACAGATAGCACTTTTAGACTGAAGTATTCGATAAGCTGGGCTGATGAAACCGGAAAAACAAATTATTACCGGGTAATACCTCAGGTTGGTTATATCAATGTTGACTTTCCAACTGATACATTTTACATGCCCCCAAATTATGGAAAACCCTATATCATAAACGAATCGAACAAAAAAGGAAACAGAATTGAATGGAAGGCCAATTCCGATTTTTATCCTTTTGGAGAAAATGGTTTCAAACCGGTTTCAATTAAAATTTACGTACTTAATACCGACAAAATTTACCACGATTATCATCACATCATTACTTTGATGGATTCTGAAGGCACACTTGCAGAGCCTAGTTTTTTCAAAGGAAATATTAAAAATGCATTTGGTGTATTTGCGGCATGTAACGGACTTTCAGAAAAAACTTTTCCTCTTGAATAGGGGTATTCTTATTTTCGGGACTCCTATAGGAAACCCAAAACATGGAAACTTCAGAAATTTTTGAGCTCATCGGCAAGGCTGATGCAGGATTCATCAGTACTTCCGAGCAAAAAAAGCTGGATGAATGGATTCATTCATCAGAAGAAAACCGGATTGAATATGAAGAACTATCTGCAATTTTTAAAGCCTCTGCTGATACAGATACCAAGGCAAGTGATGCCTCATGGGAAAGAGTAAAGTTTGCCATTGAAAGTAAATCTAATCCCCAAAAATCAAATAAAACCTGGTTGTGGCTAGCAGCATCTTTTATGGCTGTTTCTATGCTTACCTATTTCTTTTATCCGAATCCTACGGCAGATGCCATGGTTTATAGTTCAGGTACCAATGAGATTAAATCAATTGAATTACCTGATGGAAGTTTAGTTCAACTGAATCAAAATTCAAAACTTACTTTTAGTGAAAAAGATGGTAAAAGACTTTGTTCATTTGATGGAGAAGCCTTTTTTGAAATCAGTAAGAATCCTGAAAAACCATTTTTAATTGAAGGCAATCATACCAATATTCAGGTTTTGGGAACCAAGTTTTTATTTACTGACCGCTCAGGTTCAGAAGAAGCATTGGTTAAGGTAACAGAAGGAAAAGTAAAGTTCAGTGATAAAAAATTAAATGAGAAAATTTTAGTTGCCAATGAAGAAGCCATATATGTGAACGATGGTTTAATCAAGAAAAACAAAACAGAAAATTTCGATATCAAAAAATGGCAATTAAAGGAACTTGATTTTAATGATGCAGTTTTAGCTGAAGTCATACCGCAGATTGAATCGATGTATGGTGTTACAATACAATGTTCTCAGCCTGGTATGATGTATTGCAGGTTCAGTGGCAATTTTAAAAACGATAAGATTGAAACTGTGTTGGAAGTACTTGCAGGAAGTCTGAACATCAAACTAAGCACTAAAAACAATAGCTATTTATTGGAAGGAAAGGCTTGTGACAATGAGTAGTACTATTTATCAAATTTCGGAAGAAGAGCTTTTAAATCGCTTAAAAACGGGCGATATGAAGGCATTTGAAGCGTTATACAAGTCGTTTCACAAAATGTTATGGCATTATGCCAAAGAGATGTTAAAAGATGAAGATGAGGCAGAAGATACGGTTCAGCAATTGTTTATTCGTATCTGGGAGAAAAGGGATTCCTTACTCATCAGCAGCTCCTTCAAAAGCTATTTGTTTACATCGGTAAGAAATGCCTGTTTAAAGAAAATGGAAAAAGCTGTGAGAGAAAAAGCCAGTGACCCACTTGAATCAACAGAAATGGAAAGAGTTGG
>JBMLOK010000188.1:4142-11374 GCA_049243005.1 Bacteroidia bacterium
TTTTATTATGATGGAAAAGATTGGTGAGATACATGATTTTATTATTCAATAACCCCGGGTTAAAAGGAATTATTTTTCCAATAGCCCATTCACCAATTCCTCAATAACCCCGGGTTAAAACCACGGGGCTATTGAGGAATCAGCCAGATTCGTTTAAAATTAAATTTTACGAATTCATATCCCAAAAAATATTTTCCATTCACATAGGGGTAAAACAAATTCTGCAGCTCTTATCAGTAAATCAACAAAAAAACAGATTTACTTATGAAGAAGATTTTATTACTTATTGGCGGTTTAAGCCTCTTTTTATCAAGCATCAAAGCACAAATCCCAAATGGTGGTTTTGAAAACTGGGATACCACCAATTTATTCATCTACAAACATATTTATCCTATTGGCTGGATGAGCAATAACCTCTATTGGCAATCGGTAAACAAACAAAATGCAGTAGTTCCAAGCACAGATGCTCATTCAGGCAACTACTCAATGAAAATGACCGTTTTAAACGACACATCTGAATATAAACAGGGTGCTAGTTGCGGCACATTTGAAGGTGATTTATTGATGGGTGAAGCAAATGGAAAATTCGCTATCAATTCTAAACCGGCAGGCATTGAATTCTGGCACAAGTTTACCTCTCCTAAAAAAGAAAGCTTTCTTCTATTTGTGAATTTATACAATGGAGAAAATCAGGTTGGTTCTGCCATGATATATAGTGAAGAAAATAGCACATCATGGAGCAAATTGGCTTCTGTTATAGATTACTCATCAAATGAAAGTCCTGATAGTGCTAGCATTTCAATTATGGTTGGATTTTCAGATACACCAACTGTAGGAACTGTTTTTATGATTGACGACCTGTCTTTCACAACCACAACAGCAATCAATGAAGTAAGTATTGAAAATGGTTTAAATGTTTATCCGAATCCTAGTTCAGGTGAAATAAATATAACTCTTAATGATGCTCCATCAAAAGACTTGTTATTAAGTTTAAAAGATATCAGTGGAAGAACAATCAAAACATTTTCTAATGAAGAGTTAGTTTTTAGTCATAATGAAATCAAATTAAAAATTAATTCCTATGACCCGGGCATCTATTTACTAGAAATGAAATCTAATAGCAAAATTTTAAGTAAAAGAATCATCCTTCAATAATCAGAGAGAGCCTGTCCTATCATGAAAACTATCACCACCATTCTCTTGCTATTAGGCATGAACCTTTCTGTACATGCAGCTAAATTAAACTTTCAGGTTATTGATTCTAAAACCAATGAAGTTATTATCGGTGCCAGTATCATTAGAAGTGATAATAAAGTTGGAGCACAAACCAATGAGTTAGGACAGGCTACTATTGAAACTGAACTACCTGCAACATTTACTGTTTCATACATGGGATATGAAAGCAAAAAAATGCAGGTGAAACAATATTCAAATACACCCATTTTAATAGAACTCAAAGAATCAAAAAAGGAACTTAGAGAAGCCAAAATTCAGGCTTCAAAAAGCAAAATATCTCAAAAGGAAAAAGCAGGAATCATCAGCATACAACCTAACGAATACAAGTTTCTTGCCACTGCAGGTGGTGAAAAAGACCCGATACAGGTTTTACAATTAATGCCGGGTTTAAAAAAGGGTGCAAATGGCGGTGATGGATTTTTTGTGAGAGGTGGTTCTGCCGATCAAAATCTTATTCGACTTGATGGTGCTACAGTTTATAATCCAAATCACTTATTAGGATTCTTTTCGGTATTTAACTCTGATGCCATTCAGGATTTAAAACTTTATAAAGGAGCATTTCCTGCAGCAATGGGCGGCCGACTTTCTTCAGTAATGGACATCCGTATAAAAGAGGCAGACAATTCAGATTGGAACGGAACTGCAGCTGTTGGTTTATTATCAGCCAGAGGCTTTTTAAGTGGACCTGTGATTAAAAACAAATTAGGGTTTTCTGCATCATTCAGAAGAACTTATATCGAACAATTATTTGCATTGGCTGGAAACGAATTGCCTTATTATTTTCAGGATGGACATATCAAACTAAATTATACCATCAATGAAAACAATAAATTATCCTATACCGCCTTTTATGGAAATGATGTTTTAAGAATCAACCGTGAAAAAGAAAACGAAAAACAAATTGATTTTGGAACAAGCTGCCACAATTGGGTTCAGGTTTTGCATTACCGTCATTTCAATAAAAATTATAGCAGCAATTTATACGCTGTAAAAACCAATTACGCTTACACTGTTAATGCCGATATTGATGGAAACATTTTCGGATTAAAAGCAGAGGTACAAGACTTACAATTCAAGGGAGATTTGAGTAAACAAATCAACAAAAAAACAAATTTCAAAACTGGTTTCGAGTTTACAAGACATAATTTCAACCCCAATCAAACCAGCATTTTTGGCTCTTTGAATGAACTATTAAGAAAAACAGAAAGTAGTAAATTTTATGCCAATGAAGCAGCAGTATTTGGTATGATCGACAAAAACATCAACCAAAAAATAAACCTGAATTTTGGTTTGAGAATGTCATCTTCATTTGGAAAAAACTTTATGTATATAGCACCTGAACCAAGAATGAGTTTGCATTACCAAATCAATGAAAATTCAGGTGTAAACTTATCCTACAACAGAATGAAACAATACCTGCATTTGGTAAGTGGCTCATCTGCTGTAATGCCAACCGACTTATGGTTTCCTGTATCGAAACAAGTGAAACCACAAAGTTCTAATCAATATGCCATCAGTTACCAAAAAGAATGGTTAAACAAAGGACTATTCCTACAAATAGAACCTTATTTCAAAACCATGAATAACCTGGTTGAGTACAAAGAAGGAACACAGATTTTATTAAACAATGAAATTGAAAAAGACCTTGTTCAAGGAATTGGAAGAGCTTATGGAATTGAGTTGATGTTACAAAAAAAGACAGGTAGATTAAGCGGATGGATTGCTTACACACTTTCTTGGTCGGAAAGAAAATTCGAGGAATTAAACAGAGCCAAGTGGTTTTATGGTAGGTACGACAGAAGACATGATTTGAGTTTAGTGGGCAATTTTCAAATCAATGAAAACTGGGGATTTTCAAGCACCTTCACCATAGGAAGTGGAATGCGTGTAACCCCAATGGTAGGCAAATACATCATGCCATCTGGTTCATACAATGATGTAATTGGAGTGCCCATTTATGGTGATAGAAATTCTCTGGTATTATCACCTTTACATCGTTTGGATGTCAACCTTACCTACCAATCGAAACCGGGTAAAAGAATAAGAACTGAATGGAATATTGGTGCTTGTAATGTTTACAACAGAACACAAGCTTATAAACTTAGTCTGGTTAAAAATGCTGATAACTCAAGAAGTTTTAAACAAGTTGGATTGTATGGATTTGTTCCATCAGCCTCATTTAACATGTACTTTTAAAATGAAAACAATGGAAAATATGAAGATGATACAAGAGAATAAAAAAGAAGCCATTCACTTCCATCCCGGATTGATATTACTGATGATTATTTTAAGTCAGTTACTCTCTTGCAAACCGGAGCCACTAGATGTTGACATGCCTCAAGCACCTGAAAAACCTGCTGTTGCAGCCCAATACGGAATTGATGGAATTATGGGTTTGGTTTTAAGCAGAACCTTTGATGCTGGCAAGCAAATTTATACTGCAGATAGCAATGAAATTGATTATGATTCTACCTTATTGTTAAGTGGTGCCGAGATTGAAATTAGCGGAGGAGGAAGAAGATTTATAATGGAGGAATTAGATCCTGGAATTTATGCAAGTACAGAGGCCTTTTTTGAAGACGGAGCCTTGTATACACTTCAGGTAAAATGCAAGGATGGAAAAAGTATAAGTGCACAAAGCAGAAAAATGCCAAAAGTTAGTTTTAATGATATTAGTATTGGTTTAAATGAGAACAATAAATTAGTTAAAATTAATTATTCATTCAATGATATAAATGATGCTGAAAGTTATTATGTGGTGAATTATATAAGTGGAAACCAACAACAAAAAATTCCTGAAAAACCAGACCCAGAATTCATAGCTAAAAGAATCTTGGAACAAAATGCCAGTTACGATTTAATTGATGAGACTATGTTTAAAGATGGCGTTTATAAAGGAGAAAAAACAATTAACAGACCAACCAATTCAGATTCAATTGCTGTTTCTTTAACCCATATCAGCAAAGACTACTACCACTATTTACAAGCACAAAAAAAGGCAGGTACATTGTTTAATCAAATCAGAGCAGAGGTGATAAATTTCCCAAGTAATATTCAAAACGGTTATGGCTTTTTTGAACTCAACGAACCTGATTTCAGGATAATGGAGTTACAATAAAAAAAAGCCTGTTTGAATTTAGATTTCAAACAGGCTTTTTTTATGTTATAGACTTTTACTGAATCGCAAGTTTTAACACTTGTTTTTTGCCTGTATTAGGTTGATAAAAACGAATGATGAAAACTCCTTTATCAGAAGCATAAACCGGAATTTCGTTGTTAACCAACAAACGATTCTGATATAAAATTCTTCCATGAATATCTACCATATCAAAGAACACATCACCGGGTAAATTTTGTAATACCTGAACACTTGAACTCGACTCAGTATAATACAATTTATGAATGATAGGTTCAGACTCAATTTCAGCATTTACCTGAATGATTTTTGAATAAGATGACTTGCCATCAAAATCAACCTGACGAATTCTGTAGTAGTACAAATCTTCTGTTGCTTTGTTATCAAGATATTCGTAATGAGTAAGTTTATTGCTGTTTTGTTTTGAATTGATTTTAGCTAATACATCCCAAATTTCACCATCTAAACTTCTTTCTACTTCAAAATGCTGGTTATTTTTTTCTGATGCTGTACTCCAGTTTAAAGTTACATCAGTTTTTGAAATTCTTCTTCCATCAAACGATGCCCAACTAACAGGTAATGGATTGTTGGCAGGACCTGTAATTGTCCAATCGTCGATAGCCGCACCTAAATCAGTGGTATTAACATCAGTTAAAAAAGCAACCCTAAATGCCACTCTGTTATTTCCGGCAAGTGAACTAATATTATAAGAACGAAGTACATAACTTGTATTGGTTGAATTAAAGAATGCTTCATTTACAGGAAAGGCAGCTGTTCCGGCAGTATTAGCAAAATCGTACCATGAGGCTTGAACTGATGTTCCCAATGGAAGCCATGATGTACCGGAGTTTAAACTATATTCAATTCTGATACCATCATAGGTTAATTCAAACTTATTCTTCATGAAAAAACTTAAAGTATAAGAAGAAAGATTTGATGTTAGATTATACGAAGGTGAATACAAATAACAAATGGTATTATCTTGGTATTGAGAGGCTGTTGGATCGATAACCCAAGCATTTGAACCTGATACCACACCATTTTTACCGGCAACATTTGAATTTCCTCTAACAAATGCAGAACCTGCTTCAGTATTTGGCACAAAATCATTTGGATTTACTTCAAAATTACCACCAGCAGAAAGTGCATAAGGAGTACCTCTATATGGAAGTATTTTGATATAAGCTGTTTTGGTAGTTGTTGCAGCATTTCCATTGATGGTTAAAGTAACATTATAGAATCCACCATCTGTATAAGATTTAATAGGATTCATAGAATTACTAGAAGTTCCATCACCAAAATCCCATAGGTAACTTGTAGCTCCCGTGCTTGTGCTAGTAAACTGAATATTTGCTGTTGGATATGCAACAGTTCTGTTAGCAACAAAATCAGCGGTAAAGCTTGGCACTGAGCCATAATCAGGAAGGAAGGCTGTGTACAATCCTCTACCATGAGTAGCAGCTGCAATCAATCTGTCTGAATTTCTAACCTGTAACATATCAACCCTTACATTAGCCAATCCAATATTAGTAGGTGCCCAATCGGTTGAAGAACCCATTAAAGAATCTGTACTCCATACGCCTAGCTCAGTCGCAACCAAAGCTTTATTTCCATTTTGAGGATGTAAAGCAATCCATCGGATTGGCATATCGGGTAAATTTCCTTCGATGGCTGTCCAGGTAGTTCCTGCATTTCTGGTTTCCCAAACAGAAGTAAGTCCGTAATTGGTAATGGTTATAAGAATATGGTTTTCATTTCCTTTTTCAACTTCAACACAAGAAATATAACCACTGCTAGGAATAGTTGCATTCGTAATAATAGTTCCTGTAACAGAAGTTCCTGTATTTGCATTATCAGCTCTAACCACTCTTCCTGTAAAAGCGAAATAAACTCTATTCAAAACATTTGGAGAAACTTTAACTGCAGTTACGGTTCCACTTCCATTACTCAATGTTACTGTAGCAGTTGTTGTACCTGTTTGAGGATTTGCCCATCTAAAATAAGTTGAACTTCCTGAAGCTCCATAAAATACATTTGAACTATCATCATAATCTGTTGGATTAATAAATCTTCCGGTATTACTATTAATTACACTAGCAAAACTGGTTCCACTATTCGATGACCTGTAGTAGTTATTATAAACATAACTGGTCCATTGATATTGAGGTTGGTTTTGGTCGATATGACAAAATGCTCCATCACCACCTGTTACTTCAACTGTGCTATTTATACCCGCAACAGTAAAACGATGTGAACCGTTGTCTTGTGCACCTGTTAAAAAGAAGTTTGTTGAAGTTGGATGCACTGCAACTGCATAAAATTGTGAGGTAATATATCCACCTTCTTTAGATGAAATGGTTGGAATAGTAGCTGTTGAATTTGCTGTTCTGTAAACACCACCATCATTACTAAAATAAGCAATATCAGATGAGCCCGGTGAAAATATTGCATAATGTTGGTCGGCATGAACTTCTTGTATACCAAAACCTCCGTACCAATGACCAACCTGTGTCCAACTGCTTCCACCATTTGCTGTTTTAAATAAATCAACACCACCTACATAACAAACATTGCTATTATTTGGATCAACGGCAATTGATAAATCGTACCAGGCTTGAGTTCTTGAAAAATCAGTTGCAGGAATACCACCATCTGCATCAACAGGATAAGCAGTAGTTGCTGCAAAACTTAAACCGGCATTGGTAGATTTAATAATAGCAGGGATGGTACTGTTATTTTCAACCAGACCCCAAATGGTATTGTTATCATAATCAGAAACAGCCAATTCAATTTCTCTGCGACTCACACCAGTAATAGTTAATGGTGTTGACCAAGTAGTACCGTTATTAGTTGATTTATG
>JBMLOK010000188.1:11474-17226 GCA_049243005.1 Bacteroidia bacterium
CCACGAACTGCATCAGAATTACCATTTCCTTCTCCGGTACAGAAATACATCACTGAAGGATTTCCTTTGCTTTGTTCGATATAGGTTATGGCCATATTGGCAAAAAAGTCATCAATTGGCACCCAAGTTGGATTAGTTAATGTGATATCAGTAGTTTTCCATAAACCACCGCAAACACCACCAGCCCATAAAGTTTTGTAGGTAGGGTCATTTAAATCAACGCAAATAGCACGAGTTCTGCCACCCAAATTATTTGGACCTCGTGGAGTCCAGTTAACACTAGGAATTGCACCTTTACCTAAACCTTGCTTTTTAATTAACTGATCGCGGTATGCCATAGCAGCGAGCAAACGCTCTCTTGGAACATCTCCGGTTTTAGGGTCGCGGGTCATTTCTGCCTCCTGCTCCCAAGCTAAATCCATACGGTCTTTTTTGGGAACTTTTTTTACCCCCATTAATTTATTTGGTTTTCCTTTTACAAGAACCAACCAATGAAAACGTTGGTTAAGTCCTGAAAAAAGCAAAATGACAAAAGCTAATACAAAAGCAAAATTTCTCATAATCATGCAAAATAAGAATAAGTGCTGAATTTATCGGCATGAGTTGCAGCGATTTTAAGAAATCTAAAACACGGGGATTTTACAAAAGGATAAGAAACTATTAATAAAACTGCAGGTTTCTAATCCAATGAGTTATTGAAAAAATGACATTTGATTTTTAGAGCTAAGTCTCTAATCAATCAATGAACCCAAAATGAAATTAATGAAAAATAAGAATCACAATATTTTTACGCCTCTGCTAAAGCTTTCATTTGAAGCAAAATAGGATTCCAGCCTTCGCCATTATTGTAAACATCCTGATAACGCTTCTCCCCTTCTGCTGCCTGTTCAAATCCATCTTGAGTAACTGTTAAAGTAGTGATGCCATTTGCTTCCGATAATTCATAAGAAACATGTAAATGATTTTCAGGAATATCTGCATAAGTTGCAAAGGCATCAATCACAGAATATTTTAATAAATGAGGAGCTTGAATTGCTAAAATTTTTCCTTTAACCGGAATCATCTCTTTACCCTCATGAATCATTTTCCATAGCAATGGAGTGCCAACTTCCCAATCACAAATTACTTCGCAACCAAACATATAAATTTTGGTGAATTCAGATTCGGTAAGCACAGACCAAACCCTGGTCATTGGAGCATTGATTTGAATGGTATTTTGGACTTTCATGGCTCAAAGTAAAGCCTAAAAATCAAATATTGATACAAGTAAAAACCTAATCCCAAACATATTTCCAGTTTCCATCCATTTGCTTTTTCCAAACAGTATGGAAAACACCTTCATTTATTTGATAAGAATCTACTCCCATTTGTTTTTTCCAAACATATCTGCCATAGGTATAAGCCATTGTACCATCATCCGAAACATCAATAAAATCAGGTGTCCAGCTTAATTCAACATGATCAAATTTATCAGATGAATAATATTCGAATATTGCTCTTTTACCTTGAATCAATTTATCTTCTTCTCTTTTGATGATGGCATTACTATCAGCATAAAAAGCAAAAGCTTGGGGAATTCCTTCTTTTTTCAGCATGGCTTCAAAGGCTTTTTCCTGTTTGAAAATTTGCTTTTTGACATCTTCCTTGTCTATTTCATTTGAACAGGAATAAAAGAAAAGCAAAGTGCTTAATACAATCAATTGTTTCATATTCATTTTATTGAAATATAAAACAAATTGCTTCAAGCAAAAAATTGAAATGAATTGTTAAGGATTACAATAATCGCAATACATTGGATTTTCCACTTTTTTGCCTTTGGGATAAAGTAGTTCCTCTGTATGCTTGCAGCGAGCACATTGCAGTTTATGTTTAAGTGTTGAATTGGTTGCACAATGACAAACTTCACAACGTAATCCCGGAATTACTTCAACTACATCAAAGCCCGGCAAATGACATTGAGGGCAGCTTGATTTGATTTTTGATATGAGTTTATGAGTAGCAGTTTCAATAACTTTCATGCGAGTTGGATTATACATGGCACGCATATCAGTTTCGACATATACACTCTTTTTGTTAGCATTAATACGATGAAATGCTTCTACTAATTCCTGCTCGTTTTGAATGCCTTTTTGCATCCATGAAAAATCATCTTTGGCTGCTTTTAAGATTAATGCATGAGAAGGAAAATGAACGGAATTTGCAAACTCTAACAACTCCTTTTCACTGTTAATTATTCCTGCATTAAAATTGGTTTCTGTTGATAGTTCCCTTACAACGATTTCCAGATTATTTCGCTTGTCATACAACATCAACAACTCATCATCGGCAGCAACAAAAGGCAAAAAAGGATGTGGTCCAAAACTTCCTTCACTTGCTACAACCAAATCGCATTGAAAAGTTTCTACAGCTAGGAAACATTTTTTTCTAATCGTTTCCAAAGGATCTCCTGGTCTTTGAACTTCTCCAGAAAATGTTCCCAAACTATCAGTATCTAAACTAGGATTAGTTATACAATTTACCCCTAAGGCTTCTGTAAATAAAGGAGCAATTACCTTTTCTTTCCGGTGTTTTGTAGCAATGAATAAATCTCTGCCTGAAAAAAAGTTCATACAATAGAATGGCTGATCTTGTTTATAAGATGTAATAATTAAACAAAATTACATCAAAGAACAATTGAATACTTCAGTTTAAGTACCTCAATAAACAATCGTTTGAATTGAATGTGCCGGTGCCACAACAGGAATAGAATAAGCATGCATCTGGATTGTATATTTTACTTCCTTATCGGTTTCATTCATTACAATAACAGATATCTTTCCATCTACATTTTTAAATGCTGTGGCTTGTAATACACTCCTACTAGAAGCGCATGCTAAACGGCGGGCTCCAGGACGAACAAATTTTGAGAAATGCCCGATATAATAATAGGCATTTGTATAAACGATTTCATTGGTTTTGGTATTCACATGAACTGGGGCAAAACAGAAATTATCCTTGTGATTCGGACCACCTTTTTCATCCAAAAATATATTCCAGTCCGTCCATGCATTAACGCCGTTGTTAAAATCTTTAATCATGGCAGAAGCATAGTATTCACCTAATTCCCAAGCATTGTATCTTTCTGCATTAAAAGCTTCTTTGCAACCTTCAGTAAAGATTAAGTTTTTATCAGGAAACATTTCATTTACCAAATCCAGGTTCTGGTGCATTTGCGCGCCACCAGCCCAGGTTTCATACCAATGGTAACCAATTCCCCAAACATATTTAGCCGCTTCTTTATCCGATAAAATTACATTGGCTCTTTGAAATAATAAATCGCGGTTATGATCCCAAACAATGATTTTTTTGTTTGCCATGCCTGCTTTAAAAAGTGTAGGACCTAAATGTTTCTTTAAAAAATCACGCTCTTCTTCTGCAGTGTAAATACACGACTCCCATCTTTGTTTGGCCATGGGTTCATTTTGAATACTAATACCCCAAACAGGAATGCCCATTTTTTCATAAGCTTTGATAAATTTCACATAATAATTAGCCCATGATTGATAGTACTCTGGAAGTAAATGTCCACCACCCAACACATTGTTATTATCTTTCATAAAAGCAGGCGGACTCCATGGCGAACCATACAATTTCATCTGGTTATTTGTTGCTGCCATTGCTCTTTTTATGAGAGGAATTTTATACAAAGTATCATGACCAATATTAAATGTCTTTAGTTCTTTATCTCCTTCTTTGATATAGGTATAAGAAGCACTCGAAAAATCACAACTATTGATATTGGTTCTTGCCAAAGTATAACCAATTCCTGTTTTAGTATTAAAGAAATCTTCTAACAATTTTTTTTGTGTTTCAGGAGAAACTTTTGCAAAGGTTTCAGCACTGGCATCGGTAATAGCAGCGCCAATTCCAAGCATTTGTTGAAACGGCTTTTTATCATCAACAAAAACAGCAATTTCTGTTTCTAAAGGTTGTGCTTGTGGTTTAAAAAAAAGAGTATCAGTAGCACTTAATTTTAAACTGCTTTCTTTTACTGTTTGAATAAGAACTGCTTTACGATTGCTCATCACATTTTGTGCTTGCGAAATAAATCCGCAAAAAAACAAAACAGCAAAAAGAGAAAAATAAAGCGATGAAAAAGACCTTTTAGAATAGTACATGAAATGAAAATTTACTTTGCTAAAGTAAACCCAAAACATTGATAAAAAACAAAAATATTGAAGCAAAAAAAAGGGGCGACTAAAGCCGCCCCTTATCCTAAAAGAAATTCAATATAAATTACTCTTTAAAATCAGCACCCAAATTCCAAAGCACAAAACTCCAGAAATCTGCGGCATCTTCAATTAGTTTAGCAGTTGGTTTTCCTGCGCCATGTCCGGCTTTACTATCAATTCTGATTAGAACAGGATTACCATCTTTGGCTTGTGCTTCCTGCAATGTTGCTGCAAATTTAAATGAATGTGCAGGTACTACTCTGTCATCATGATCTGCTGTCATAATCATTGTTGCTGGGTAATTTGTTCCGGCTTTTAAATTGTGTAATGGTGAATATTTGTAGAGATAATCAAATTGCTCTTTTTTATCACTGCTTCCGTATTCAACAGCCCAACCCCAACCAATGGTGAACTTATGGTAACGTAACATATCCAATACTCCAACTGCAGGAATAGCTACTTTAAACAATTCAGGTCTTTGTGCCATACAAGCACCAATTAACAATCCACCATTAGAACCACCATTGATAGCCAATTTTGATGAACTAGTATATTTTTCACTGATTAAAAATTCTGCTGCTGCAATAAAATCATTGAATACAGTTTGTTTCTTTTCCAACATTCCAGCCTTGTGCCAATCTTCTCCATACTCGCCACCACCGCGTAAGTTAGCAATGGCATAAACTCCACCTTGTTCTAAGAATAACATTCTTGAAACAGAAAACGATGGTGTTAAACTGATATTAAATCCACCATAAGCATATAACAATGTTGGATTGTTTCCATCTAATTTAATTCCTTTTTTATGTATGATAAACATGGGAACTTTTACGCCATCTTTTGAAGGATAAAAAACCTGTTTGGTTTCGAAATCATTGATATTAAAAGCAACTTCTGTTTTACGGAATTGTTCTGCTTTTCCTGTATTTAAATCATAACGGTAAATTTCACCCGGATTGGTAAATGAAGTGAATGAGAAGAATGCTTCCTTGTCTTCTTTTCTTCCTCCAATTCCTGAAGCTGTTCCGATACCCGGTAATGGAATTTCATTTTCAACTTTACCTGTTAAATCATGCTGGTAAAGACGTGAACTTGCATCTTTTAAATAAACAGAAAACAATTTTCCTCCGCAGGTAGAAACACTTTCCAACAGGTCTTTTCCTTCAGGAATAATGTCTGTCCAGTTTTTGCTTTCAGGCTGATTAGGGTCAACCAAAACCAATCTGTATTTAGGAGCATTCAAATCGGTAATGGCTAAAATTTTATCTCCGATATTATCAACTACACCATAATTGTTTTCAAAGCCTTTGAATAAGGTTTTAAATCCGGTTTCCTTTTTACTTAAATCTTTGATTAATATCTCAGAACCTGATGTTCCTTCTGAAACGCTAATGATTAAGAACCTGTCGTCTTCGGTAATTCCTGCATTGAAGTAACGCAAAGGATGAGCTTTGTCTTCATAAACCAACTTATCGTCTTTTTGAGATTTACCCATTTCATGAAAGTAAATTTTCATGAACTCATTGGCATTACTAAACTCT
>JBMLOK010000189.1:0-2679 GCA_049243005.1 Bacteroidia bacterium
TTGTTAAAGGAAATTCAAAGAACGGGTTCAAAAAGAATGCCTCCTCCTCCAATGGCAGCATTAGATACTGCAGCAATTAATTTGCTTAAAAAGTGGATTAATCAGGGTGCAACCAAAAAGATTTGTATCGACGATTGTGATACAAGTTCAGTAAAATATGCTACTCATATCGCTCCTCTTATTAATACATATTGCAAAGGTTGTCACCAAACAAGTAGTCAGGGTGGTGGCATTGTGTTAGAAAACGCAAGTCAGGTTCAAAACCAAATTGTGAATGGTAAACTTTTATGTTCAATCAAGTGGAGTGGATGTTCGAATATGCCAAAAAGTGGAACTAAATTTAGTAATTGTAATATCAGAAAATTCGAAATCTGGCAAAATGCGGGTTTCCCTCAATAGTATATGAAAATTAGAAATATTTTAATTATTGCATTGTTTTTAATGTTTACGATAGCCTGCTCTCATTATGAAGAGTTAACAGTTAATTCTATAGATAGTAAATCGGGTGATGACGAATCGCATAATCCTGGTCAGGATTGTGGATCTTGTCACAATAAAACGGGTTCAGAAGCTGCAAGTGAAGGTTGGTGGACAGTAGCAGGTACCGTTTTTAAAACCAATGGATCTGCTCAAAAATCTGCAACTATAGAATTATGGACAAAACCAGGTAAACAAGGCACAATGGTTAAACGTTTAGTTACGGATGATTTAGGTAATTTTTATACAGACCAAATACTCAATTTTCAAGGTGGAGTTTATCCTGTTATAATAACTGCGAGTGATGAAAAAAGAATGAGCTCAGCTTTTTCAGGTGGAAGCTGTAATTCTTGTCATAATGGCTCTACACAAGCTAAATTAACAATCAATTAAAGAATTTTAAAATGATAAAAAGAATTTTATTTGGACTTTTAGTTTTGGGTAGTATTCAGTCGTGTTATTACGACAAAGAAGAAGAGCTTTATCCAAATGATTATTATAGTGCTAATGATACTGCTAGTGTAACTTATGCTGCAACTATTGCTCCATTGATTTCAACAAATTGCGGCTCTTCTGGTTGTCACCCTGGTTATACAACTTATGCAGGATTAAAAGTTGTTGTTGATAATGGACAATTGAAAAATAGAGTAATCACTCAAAAAACAATGCCGGCAGCAGCGCCACTTAGCAGTACTCAAATTTCTAAATTACAAAGATGGCTTGATGCCGGAGCACTAAATAATTAAGATTGAAGATGAAAAAATTTATATTCTTTATAGTTTTATTCAGTTTGTTTAATCAAACTCAGGCACAAGACGATTTATTAGGTATGTTACAAGCTGAAGCTCCTAATAAAGCTGTGCCTGTAATTGCAACATTTAAAGCACCACGTGTAATTACCGGTCAAAGTATAGAACATACTGCTGCAAAACATTTGAATTTTGTTATTCTTCATAGATTTGGAGAAATTAATGGTGGCGCTTATACCTTATTTGGTATTGACCAAGCTAATATTAGATTGGCATTTGATTATGGACTTACAGATAAGTTACAAATTGGATTGGCTCGTTCATCTGTTGGTAAAGTTTATGATGGAAGTTTAAAGTATAAAATTCTTGCTCAAAGCAAAGGCAAAAAAGCAATGCCATTTAGTTTGGGTTATTATGGAAACGTTGCCATTAATACATTAGAATGGGCAAATCCAAATAGAAATAACTTCTTTTCTTCAAGAATGAGTTTTTTCAATCAATTAAATTTTGCGAAGAAATTTGGTGATAAATTTAGTTTGCAAGTTTCACCAACGATGATTCATTATAATTTAGTTGGTCCCAAAGATTATGATAATACAACCTATGCTTTAGGTGTTTCGGGAAGTATTAAACTTAGCAGAAGTATTCGTTTTAATTTTGAAACTTATCCTCGTTTAACAGGTAGAGATCAGTTGAGCTCAAGCGGATTAAAAACCTATGACTATATAGGAGTTGGTTTTGATATCGAAACTGGTGGGCACGTATTCCAATTGATGTTTTGTAATGGAAATGGAATGTTAGAACAACAAATGGCATCAGAAACTACAACTACCTGGACAGATGCCGGAATTAGATTAGGATTCAATATATCAAGAACCTTTTCTTTTGATAATAAACCAAAAGGTAAAGCTTGGTAAGGTTTTTGTATTAGTATGATTAATAAATTAAATAAAATGAAAAAAATATTATTGGTTTTGGGTTTTGCCTTGTTGATGGTTCAATTGAAGGCTCAGGTTTGGTCTACATCTGCAGGTAAGGTTAGCTTTTTTTCTGCAACACCGGTTGAAGATATTAAAGCTATGAATAACCATGTTTTAGCTGCATTAAATTCAAAGGGCGAAGTGGTTGTTATCATTACAAATACACAATTTGAATTCGAAAACAAATTGATGCAGGAACATTTCAATGAAAAGTATATTGAAAGTGAAAAATATCCTCAAAGTTCTTTCAAAGGAAAAATCAATGAAACGATTGATTATACCAAAGATGGTGAACACAATGTTACTGTTACAGGTAAATTAAATATCCATGGTGTTGAACAAGACAGAACCATTTCAGGTAGAGTAATAATTAAGAATGGTACCATTCAATTAATCAGCGATTTTAAAGTAAAGAATGTTGATCACAAAATTGAAATACCAAAATTAGTTGTAGCAAAAATTGCTGAAGCAAT
>JBMLOK010000189.1:2779-5315 GCA_049243005.1 Bacteroidia bacterium
CTACTTTCAAATAAAATGGTAGTCGAAATATGTAAAAATGTTCCAATTACAAATGCCATGAAATAATCAAACAAATATTCAGGTACATGTTGACCAATAAATCCGCTGCTTAAAGCACCTAAGGGTGACATACAAGCATAAATCAACATGAGTATTACAAGAACCTTGTTAGGGATTTTAATTCCTTTAAACAAAGTAATCATAGTAAATGTGGCTGGAATTTCATGTAAGAAAATTCCAAAAATCAAAGCAAAACTAGCTTGGTGATTGTCTTGTAAAGCTCCAATTGGAATTCCTTCTGTAAATGAATGAAAACCTAAACTTAATAAAATTCCAATCGGAATTACTTTGTTTTTTAGGTGATGATGAATATGTAAATGGCCATGCTCAATTCCTTCAGAAAATCGCTCTAAAAAAACTTGAAAAAGGAATCCACATAAAACAAATAGTCCTTTATATGTATCAAATTCCTGAAAAACTTCGGGGATTAAATGAGTTAAGGTTACAGCCAATAAGTAAGCACCGGCAAATGATAAAAATAATTTCAGTTGTTTTTCATAAACATTCGCACTTAATAATGCCAATGTTCCGCCGGTTAATGGTCCCAAAAACAATAAGATAAAACTACTTTCCATCTAAACCTCTTTCTGTATATGTGGATACAAACTTAAGTGTATATTTTCCAAATGCCAATCCAAATAAAATACCTACCAAAGACCCAACAATTACATCAATTGGATAATGCACACCTACATAAACTTGTGAAAATGCAATGGATGTTGCCCAAATTATAGTGGTAATCCATAGCCATTTTTTTGTTTTAAAACATAATGAAATAAACATGGCCAAAGCAAAGTGATTGGTAGCATGGGCTGATATAAAACTATATCCATTACAACTACTAATTAAATGATGTACCATACCACTCAAACTTGGTTCATTACAAGGTCTGATTCTTTGAAAAGTATTCTTAACTAAGTTAGCACTAAATTGATCACTGGCTAAAATCATCAATCCTATTCCCAAAAGTATTTTCCATGAATCTTTCTTGTATTCTTTAATTAAGAAGTAAATGAAAGTTGCATAAAATGGATACCATACTTCCTGTTTTCTGAGTATTGGACACAAAAAATCTAAAAAAGGAGAGGAGAGTCCATTGTTAATGGCTAAGAAAAAGTTTTTATCAAACTGTAATATTTGTTCAAGCATCTTGTCTGGCTGATAGTATAATTAGTCTTTCCGATACCTCAGGATTGTATTCTTCTAAATTGTAGTTTCCATAAAACTTCAAAGGTTTGAAGCCAGTTTCTTCCAACATTTCTGTGAAATCATCTAAACATAAAGCCTGGACATTTTCCTGAAAATGATAATCATGTCCTTGGTCTGAAAAGCGGATATCTTTTATGATTTTATTGTCTTCAATTTTTTTGCTGATTTGAAATTCGATTCCCGATTCAATTTTAATTTCAAATGGCTTCATAATCTTTTTTACATGTTTGATATTTAGAAAGTCAATAAGTAAACTTCCATTCTCGTTTAAAATAGAATGGATACTTTTTAAAACCATTTTATTGGTTTCCATTGAATCAAAATAACCAAAACTTGTAAATAGGTTCAGTGCAATATCAAATTTATGATTTAGTTGAAGATTTCTTAAATCCTGAACTTCAAAATGCAAACGTGGATTTTCAAATTTTTTGGCAGCCAGAATGCTGTGTTCAGCCAAATCAACTCCGGTTAATTTATAACCTAAGGAGTTTAAATAAATTGAATGTCTTCCTTTGCCACAAGCCAAATCAATGATTTCACAATCTTGTCTTGGTTTAAAAAGTTCAACTAATTTATTTAGGAAGTTTGCAGCTTCTTCATCATTTCTGTTCTGATAAAGTATGTGATAATACTTCGAATCAAACCAATCCTTAAACCATTCATTTGTTTCCATATTCCTGAAAAAAGAAAGGCTGCCTATGGGCAGCCTTTCAATAAAAATTATTTAAAATTAGTGATGTGCTGCACACTTTTCGCCACAGCTTTTCTCACAAGATTCTTTGCTATCACATTTGTGTTCGCAACCGTCCATGCATCCACCTTTTTCGTCCATCGCACATTTGCCTGAATCTTTTTTGCAATGAGCGTCATCCATTTTGCACTCACCACCTTTAGCATGTTTCAAACAAACTTCTTTTTGCTCAGGAGTACATTGCATACTATCGCAATAAGCAGCACATTCTTCTTGAGTCATGTCCATGCATTTGTTTACATCACATTTTCCCATATCCATGCCTGCACCCATTTCAGCGCAACATTCTGTTTTAGCACCATTCACCATTGATTTATCAGCTTTCATACCACCTTCAACAGCGATATAAGGAGCGATAACTAAAGAAACGATTGACATTAATTTAATCAAAATGTTCATTGAAGGACCAGAAGTATCTTTGAAAGGATCACCAACTGTATCACCTGTTACTGAAGCTTTATGTGGCTCAGATTTTTTGTAGAACATTTCACCATTGATAAGAACACCTTTTTCGAA
>JBMLOK010000190.1:0-10311 GCA_049243005.1 Bacteroidia bacterium
ATCATTTGTTGTGCATGAAAGCTACCTTCACTACCGGTAAAACCTTGCACGATTACTTTTGAATTTTTATCTACTAAAACTGCCATGTTTTCAATTTTATGCGGGGCAAATATGGGTATTTTTTTTAGGTTATGTAGAAGTATTAATGATTTTCTTTTTTTCTAATGAAACAATATCAAAAAAGGAAAGCTAAATACCTCATTTTCAATTCGCTTTTAAAGCAACTACGACATTAAAAGATTGATTTTGTGAATTAGTAAGTCCTTATTAAAAGGTTTAGTTACATAATCATTCATGCCAACTTGAAAACATTTGCTTTTTTCTTCTGCATCATCATGTGCAGTTACAGCAATAATTGGAATTTTATTATCCTCAGCATAAACATCATCATTTCTTATATGCCAAGTAGCTTCTATTCCATCCATTTCAGGCATTCTAATGTCCATTAAAATTAAACCGAAATCTTTTTCTCTCAGCATACTTAATGCTTCCTTACCATTAGATGCAATCCTGAAATCAAACCCAGCTTTTTCCAAAATTTTTGCCATCAATCTTTGGTTTAACTGATTGTCTTCGACTATTAAAATTGAACGATGATTTTTGGTTTCAAACTCTCTTTTATCTGTAAAAACTGATGCTAATTTTTCGTTTAATTCTTCCAGTTCCAATTCAACAATAAAACTACTGCCTTGCCCCGGTTCACTTAATACCTCAATGTGACCTCCAAGAATATCACACAAATCCTTCACGTTTTTCAAACCTATACCAAAACCATTCGGATTGTCCGGATTTTTGTAGAGGCCTTTGAAGATACTCTTAATTTCTTTGGCTGTTAAACCTTTACCCTCATCACTAACAACAAACTGAATATTAACAAAGGTTTTTCCTTCTTTATCACGTTTCGCGTTTTGTTTCACCTCAACCCTAACTGTTCCTTTATTGCTATGCTGAATAGCGTTTGCAATCAGGTTGTGTAAAATGGTATTTATTTTCTGCTTATCGGCATTTACCATAACAGGTACACCAGGGTAAACCATTTGAGTAAACATCAGGTTTTTAGCTTTGGCTTTTAAATCAAAAACTTTAAAACTTTCTTCAAGTGATTCAATAAAATGAAATGGAGAAGGTATTGCTTTACTTTGGTTTCTGTCGATTTGTAAATAAGCAATTAAGTTATTCAGCACAAATAATAACTCATCACTCGACATTCTGATATTGGCCAGATATTCTTTTAATTCATTGAAAGTTTTACTCTCCATGGCCAACTGACTCATTCCGGCAATTGCGTTTAATGGAGTTCTAATTTCATGATTCATCTGCAATAAAACATGACTCTTTGCCTTATTACTTAATTCAAAAACCTTTCTTTGTTTATTTACATAAAAGCTATAAACAACTAAACCTGTAAGAAGCAGAAGTAAAAACAAAGCAACCCCAAACGCAATTAAAATGATGTTTTTGGTTTCGAGTTCAAGTTCTTGTTCTCTAATTTTTAAATCCTGAATTTCTTTTTCCTTGGCCAATAATTTAATCTTGGCTTCCTTTTTTTCATTTTCATACGAAGCCTGAATAGAATTTACCTCAGCACGTTTAGCCCTGTTAGTTAAACTAAGTTTAATTTCTACGGCTTGCCTGGTATACATTTCCGCTTTTTCTTTTTCGCCCCTATCAGCATAAACATCAGCAAGAATTGTTAACGCATTTATTTTCTCATGATCAATACCGTGTGAATATGCTAATTTTAAACCTAAATTTCCATAATAAAGCGCTGAATCACTATTGCCTAGTTTTTGGTAACAATTTGCCAAATTTCCGCAAGCTAAAACTTGTGACTTTTTATCATTCATGGCCTCATCAATCCTATTCGATTCCAATAAAAACGGAAGTGCTTTGCGGTATTGTTTTCTTCCTGAATAAATTGTACCAATATTATTTAAAGCAGAAGAAACATCATAAGCACTGCCCTTTTCACGAAAAACTTGCAAGGCATTTAAATAATGATAAAGTGCCTTTAAATCGTATCCCTGAGCCTGGTAAATATTTGCAAGATTATTAGAAATTTCAGCAGTTAATAAATCATCATTCATGGTCTTATGAAGATCTAAAGACCGCAAATAAAACTCCTCAGCTTTGGCATTATTTCCTAATTCTGTATAAAGAGAACCAATATTATTTAAGGTTTTAGCGATTCTCCTGTAATCTTTTAATTGTTCCGATAGTTTTAAAGAACCAATATAATACCTGAGGGCTTTGGGGTAATCGCCTTTAAAATAAGCCAAATTCCCTAAACTATGGTAAGCAAGTGAAACAGAATAAGGTTCTTTACATTTTAATCCGAGGGCCAATCCTTCCAAATACATTTGTTGAGCCTGAAGGAAATTATTTCTATTTTTTAGTAAAATTCCAATAATTACAGCAGCAGTAGCTTTTCCTTTACAAAAATTAATTTTGTTTGAAAGTGCATAAGCCTGACGAGCGTAACTGCCTGCTTTGGTAGTATCGGTTGAACGAAGAGTTAAAGCAATTCCGTTTAATATATCAACCCTTTGTGCATCATTTGCAAAAGGAAGTAAACTTTCTAAACTATCAAGTTCAGATTCTGCATAAACTTTGTTGTTATTTGTTGCAATTACAAACAACAACGCGACCAGAAAAATTGATATAAGGGACTTAAACATAATTTTTAATCGGGTACTAATTTAATACCTCTGCAATAGAAATTTAGAAATATTATTCGGGTTGCTGTTGAAGCGCTTCCCAGTACTCTACAGCCCTTCTTGTATGCGGAATCACAATTGTTCCACCAACAATATTTGCGACTGAAAAAATCTCAAACATTTGTGATGTAGTCACTCCCATTTCGTAACACTTCCCTAAATGATATTTAATGCAATCATCACAACGTAATACCATACTTGCAACCAAACCAAGCATTTCTTTTGTTTGGGCTGATAAAGCTCCATCTTCATAAGTATTGGTATCAAGATTAAATAAACGTTTCAAAACCAGGTTATCAGCACCCAGGATTTTGTCATTCATTTTTTCTCTGTACTCATTAAATTCATCAACCTGATTACTCATATTTCAATCTTTAAAGGATAAGTTCTTTATTTGGGTCCCAAAATAACTCTTTGAAGGCTAAAACTTTATCATTTTTTACGAATATTCCTTCTGCCTCTAAAAGTTCTTTCATTTCATCACCTGTGCCAAAAAAGTGTTTTCCACTCAAAACCCCTACCCTATTTACAACGCGGTGAGCAGGCACATAAGGAATAACTTTATGCGAACCATTCATTGCATAACCCACTAATCTTGCACTTCTTTTTGCCCCTAAATAGGCTGCAATTGCTCCATAAGAACTTACTCTACCTTTGGGAATCAAACGAACAACATCATAAACATTTTCAAAAAATGTATAATCTGTGGCCATTATTTCTCTTTGTAAACAACCTCCAACAGAGATTGACCAACTGCTTTTAAAGTATTTCTATCAATTACATTCATGTTATCTCCCAAAGTATGCCAATGCGGAGGAAATGAACTGTTGGTTTGTTCTGAATAATGAATAATATCAATCATGGGAATACCTGCAATTTTATTTACATAATAGTGATCATCGGTAATTCCATTTCCCTGATAATAGTAAAAATAATTGCTGTAGCCCAATTGAACTGCCTGGTCCCAAACTTTACGAACCGTACTTTCAGCATATTTTACACTGAACGATTCCCAAACAAATTTGGCATCTCTGCCACCAACCATATCCAATAAAATACCATAATCTGCTTTGTAATTTTTTAGATGCGGATTTTTCGACCAGTACTGTGAACCTAAACAATAAGAATCTTCATATTGAGGTTTTCCTAAATCTTCTGCATCAAAGCAAATTAAATCTATTCCAATTTCAGGTTTCTTAACCGACATTACTCTTGCCATTTCAAGCATAACAGCTACACCAGAACCTGCATCATCAGCAGCAAGAATTGGCTCTGTATGTTTTGATTTATCTGCATCTTGATCGGCGTATGGTCTGCTATCCCAATGTGCGGCAACAATTACACGCTTCTTAGCATCAGGATTAAATGAAGCGATTATATTTCTGATATGAAGTGTTTTTCCATCAAAATTTTTCACATCCGCTTTTTGCTCATAAACCTTATCAGCATAAGAAGTAAACTTTGAAACCAACCAGTTTCCGCATTTTGTATGTCCTTCACTATTTGTAAAACGTGGACCAAAATTTACTTGTTCTTGAACAAACAAATAGGCTGAATCTGAATTAAAATTAGGAGAAACCAAAACAGGTTTAACTTGCTCAGTTTGGGTTGTTGTGTTTTGCTTTTTATTTGAATTAGATTCATCACCGCATGAAGAAAGTAAAATCAAAGTCAATCCAACAAAACAAAAAAGCAGTTTAAAATTCGATAAATACATTGTATGATTAATTACTAATGGTATAAGTAGCTCCTTCTTTTCCGTCTTTTACTTCAATTCCAATTTCTTTTAACTGGTCTCTAATTCCATCTGAAGCAGCAAAATCTCTTCTGGCTTTTGCTGATGCTCTTTGTTCCAGAATCATTTTCATAAGACCATCAACCTTAGAATTATCTGCTGTCGATTCTTCCATCAAACCTAAAACATCAAACACAATATCTTTAAATAGTTTTCTTAGTTTAACTAAATCTTCTTCTGAAATTTTTGATTTTCCATCGTTGATAGAATTAATCATTCTAACTCCATCAAACAAAGCAGCTAAAGTGATTGGGGTATTAAAATCATCATTTAAAGCATTGTAAACATTATCAATTAGTTCATCAATATTTACATCTGAATTAGCTGATGCTTTTAGATTTGGAAGCAATTTTACTGCATTCATCAATCTTTGGAAACCTTTTTCGGCAGCCTGCAAAGCTTCATTACTGAAATCAAGTGTACTTCTGTAATGTGCTTGTAACATGAAGAAACGAACAGTCATTGGACTATATCCTCTTTCTAAAAGTGGATGAGTACCCGCAAACAATTCATGAGGAAGAAAAGAATTTCCTAAACTCTTACTCATTTTTTGTCCGTTTACAGTAAGCATATTGGTATGAATCCAGTATTTAACTGGAACTTCATGATTGCATGCAAGATTCTGAGCAATTTCATTGGTATGATGTGTAGGAACCAAATCCATTCCACCACCATGAATATCAAAACTATTTCCCAAGTATTTTGAGCTCATAGCAGAACATTCAATATGCCATCCAGGGAAACCTTCTCCCCAAGGACTCGGCCAATGCATGATGTGTTCAGGTTTAGCTTTTATCCAAAGTGCAAAATCCAATCTACCACGTTTATCATCTTGTCCGCCTAAATCGCGTGTATTATTGAGTAATTCATCCAGATTTCTTCCGGATAATTCAGTATATGGATATTCTTTAGAGAATTTTTCTACATCAAAATAAACTGTACCATTAGACTCATAGGCATAACCATTTTCAATAATCTTTTTGGTCATTTCTATTTGCTCAATAATATGTCCGGTAGCAGTTGGTTCAATACTCGGAGGCCAATTATTAAACAAACGCATTACCTCACGAAAATCTACAGTATAACGTTGAACGATTTCCATAGGTTCAAGCTTTTCTAGTTTAGCTTTTTTACCAATTTTATCTTCACCTTCATCGGCATCACTTTCTAAATGACCAGCATCCGTGATATTTCTAACATATCTAACTTTATAACCTAAATGAGTTAAGTATCTGAATACAATATCAAATGAAGTAAAAGTTCTAACGTTTCCTAAATGAGCATTGCTATATACTGTAGGTCCGCACACATACATTCCTACAAAAGGAGCGTGAATGGGTTCAAAAACTTTGGTTTCCCGGCTAAGTGTATCGTAAATTTTTAATGGACCTTTCATATCAAAAAATATGCACGAATATAAATGATATTTTATGCTTTAACTGAAATTTACTCAATCTCCAATTCAACATTTTCGTAAAGTGAATCAAAAACTTCTTTCCAATTTGCCCAGCCTTCATCTTCATCAAATGAAGAATTGTGCCAAATACTAATGAAATAGCCATTTACACGCATGGTTTCTCTCTTGAAATGCTGAATCATTTGTATCGCATTTTCAGGAGTTAATTTTGAGTAATTTTTAAGACCAACATCCATCAAACAAGATGAATAAATTGTTATTGGCAATACCTCCTGAGTACTTAAATCAAAAAACTGAAACGGATAAGAAGTTGATGCTCTAAAACCGGGTGCTTCAGAATAAGCCATGGTATAATCTTCTGAAATTCCCATATCAACTAAATTTCGATAGGTTTCAGGCAAACGTATTTTCAGAAAATGTTGACGTGAAGTTTTTGGATACACGCCAAATAGCTCAAAAAATAATTCCTTTTCTTCCTTTAATAATTTTCGATTTAAAGATGAAGCGTAAGATGGATGAATTCCACAAATGGCCTGTGTAAGCAGGAATTTGCAAAGATTTTTCATTTCCACAGCTTTCATTGAAATATTCTTATCAAAACCACCTCTATCAGACAAAAGAAAAAAGAAACGATTTTCAATTCCTGAATCTTTCGACTTTTGTAAAATCATTTGATAAGTATCATAAGGGTCTTTTTCTACTCCGTACAATGCTTTTGTGAAATCAGAAAATTTACCCTTCACCAAAGTTCCAATTGTTTTACGAAACCTGGCAGAATTTGATAATCCTAGGAATTTAAAAGCAAAATCGATATCAATCGTGCTTATTTGTTTGAAACTATTTTCCTTAAACTGAATTGAAGAATACTGAAGTTTTAGTTCTTTCTTGAATAAATCAACCCATGAATCTAACAAAGGCATGTGTAAAAAACCACACCTGTAAGCCAAAGAATTTTCAGCTTTATAACGGCCATGTTCATCTCTTTTTACATTGGGTTGATATTCTTCATACCTGCTAATAAAATAGAAAAAAGAAGAGAACAAATCAAAAGGTAATAATTGCGTTGGTTGAGGTAAATCATGAGGTATTTCCCAATTGAAAGGAAACATCATATAAAACCAATCTTCGTCTTGTTTAATCTCAGGTTCAAATATGCGAATATCCTCTTCGTACAAGAGATTTGAAGCCGGAATATTTACACAATTGGCAAAAATTGTATTGCTGTAATTGATTCTGTTTGAGCTGGTTTTCTCGAAATAATCAGCATTATCGGTAGTTTTATATTTTATCCCTAAACGTCTTAGTAGGATTTCATCTAAAACATATTTTACTCTAGGAGATTCGTGTGCACAATAAACAAGCATATCAAAATAATAAACGGCAATTTAAGTCAATCGAATGAAAACAGGTAATGGAAAAGAAAAGAGTAATCTTACTTCTTTGCTTGTTCTCTTCCGTATTTAAAAACCTCAAGTAATTGCAAAGGATTTAAAGCTTTTACAAAAAGAGTAAGTGATTGTTTAGGTTGATATAATACCAAAGTTGCTATCATACCTGAATAGTAGGTTACCAAAACAGCATAAGCCATACCGTTGATTTGGTATTTTGGGATGAAATAAAAAGCCGTGATTAAATAAACTATCAAATTCCAAACCTGAAATAAAATCACAATTTTTTGCTTGTTCATGGCCAACATCCACATGCCCCAAGCAGTGCCAAAAAATACCGGAATTGAACCCCAGATATGTAATTTAAAAACGGCTGGTGACAAATGATATTTCTCCTTAAAAAGCAATCCAATCACCTGATCTCCAAGCAAAACACCTCCAATAGAAATAAATATTGCCGACCAAATCATTAATGAAGCTAATTGAACATATCTTTTAAATTGTAGCTCGTAATTATGTCGATTATTAATAATACCCGGGAAAACAGCAGCACAAATTGCAACCGGAATAAAATAAGAAGCTTCACTCATTCTAACCGCAGCCGAATATTGTCCTACAAAATCTAAATCTCTTAGAAAACGCAGAATCAAAATTTCACCTGATTTTTGATATAACATCAGCACTAGAGAACTTAAAATCAAAGGATAAGAATGAAAGAGTAATTCTTTTGCTTCAATGAGAGAGAACCTCCATTTTGTAATATCCATTCCTTCTTTTTTGAAGAATCTCAATTGATTTAAAACTGATAATCCTGCTTCAAAAACGGCCATTGCAGCAAACCAGTAAACATGGGCTGAAAAGTAAATCAACATTAACTTTACAACTGATGAAACAAGTAAAGTTATTACCTGACCAATTGCAGTATATTTTCCTTTAACCTGTGATTGGAAATAGAAGTCGATTACAGCAAAAGATTGTAATGCAATTGATAAACTAACAATAAAAACAGTAATTGTTTTATCGGGAGTATCTCTTAAAAAAGAATAAGCAGTGGAACCTAAAACAACCAATAATGCACCAGCTAAGCGCATGAAAAATGTAGTTCCTAAAATTTCATTTTTCCTGTCTTTACGGGTAATTAACTCTCTAACAACAATACTATCTAAACCTAAAGTAGAAAGAATTGTAAATATTGAAATAACGCTGAGTGCATAATTAATTAAGCCATATTGAGCTGGACCTAAATACCTGGCAACTAAAACCCCAACAAGAATTCCGGAGATAATTCTCGATGATTTTTCCAACAACATCCATAGTGAATTGCTGAGGTAATTATTTTTTGGTTCGATTTCTGTACTCATTATTTGTTGAATTCATTCATGGTTGGAGCAAGTCCTCTGAACACAAAACTTTCACATGCTTTTAAGGAATGATCTATTAAAAGAGGTAATTCGGCTGCTTCATTTTCATTCCATTTTCCTAATACAAAGTCGATTTGTTTTCCTTTACTAAAATTGCTTCCAATACCAAATCTCAAACGAGGATAATCTTTGGTAAGCAAACATTCCTGAATATTTTTCAAACCATTGTGACCGGCATCAGAGCCTGAAGGTCGGATTCTTATTTTTCCAAAATCAATTGCCAAATCATCAACCAAAACTAAAATTTGAGAAGCTGTAAGTTTTAATTCCTGCATCCAATAACGAACTGCTTTCCCACTTAAATTCATAAAAGTAGTTGGTTTAATAACAACAACCTGACGTCCTTTGATAGAAAACTCAGCAAAATCGGCATGACGACCTGGTTGAAAAGTAGCAGCATATTTTGCAGCCAAAGCCTCTGCAATATCGAAACCAATATTATGTCGGGTATGCGCATATTCAGAGCCCATATTCCCTAATCCAACGATTAAATACTTCACAATTGAAATCAACGAGTTTTTACAAAATTAGGTTATCAAAGCTGAAAAATACTGAATTTATTAAGCAAATAGCACTGATATAAAACAAAAAACCCCGCAAAAGCGAGGTTTTTTTTGAAATCTTATAAAAGAACTTATTTCTTTTTCTTTCCGCCTTCTTCAGCTTTAGCAGCTTCTTGAGCAGCACGAGTTGTTTTAACAGAAACAATTGGATTGTTTGGAGAATCTAATAATTGTAAATCACCAGCTTTTACATCAGCAACTTTTAATGATTTTCCGATTTCTAAAGTTTCTACGTTTAATTCAATAGCATCAGGCAATTGATCAGCCATAGCGCGAACACGTAATTTTTTAGTTTTAACAATTAATTTACCACCCTGACGAACACCAATTGAATTACCAACTAAACGAACCGGGATTGCAACTTCTACTGGTTTTCCTTCAGAAATTTCTTGGAAATCAGCATGCATAATTGAATCATTTACCGGGTGAAATTGCATGTCTTTTAAGAAAGCATAATAAATCTTTCCTTCAACATCTAATTTTACTTTGTATGTGTTTGGAGTATAAACCAATAATTTGAAGTCTGGTTCATAAACAGAGAATTGAACGTTTTCAGATCCTCCGTACAAAACGCAAGGTACTCTACCTTCGTTTCTTAATTCTTTGGTCGACACTTTGCCTAATGAGGCGCGAGAGTTTCCAAATAAAGCGATAGTTTTCATATATATTTTTAATTTTCGGTTTACTCAAAAATCACCCTGACGGTTAAATCAGGATTATTTCCCATCAACTATAGATTCTGCTAATTATTTATTCGACATGTCGAACAAAGAACTAATAGAACCATGCTCAGTAATATTGTGAATAGCATCTGCAAATAATTTTGCAACTGACAACACTTTTATTTTAGAGCTTTGACGTGCTAGAGGAATTGTATCACAAACAACCAATTCATCTATTACACTACTTTCAAGAACTTCATAAGCCTTACCACTTAATACAGGGTGTGTACACATTGCTCTAACACTCACAGCACCTTTGTCTTTCAACAATTGAGCAGCTTTTGCTAA
>JBMLOK010000191.1:0-1303 GCA_049243005.1 Bacteroidia bacterium
CGATTTGATTATTGTTTACCATATAACCAAGTAACATGGGAGAATAGTAAGTATAAATACCTGTAAGCTTAAAGAATGGCGTACATGTAAATTGACTTATTGGAGTGTAAGGGATGAAAAGCAGGTAATATAGCGGTTGCTCAAATCCCAATTGAATGATTGAAAGTGCAGGCAGAAATCCAAGTACCAATAAAAGCAGCGCTTCAATCCACTGTAATAGTTTAGGTTGATTGTAAATGTCGTTCAAATAAAAGGCAATATTTAAGGATTTATAAAAGTCAAAAATGCAGTTTGATTACCTAATATTTCTAAGTGACATGTAACTTTTTTCTATTTTTCTACCACATTCTGAATAATTAAATATCTCGCTTCTCACCCTCTCACTTCTCATCCTCTTCAACTCATCTCTTAAGCAAAACAAGACTATCCTGGTAATCTAGTCCATCTTCATTGCACCAGCGGCCTTTAATCCATTGTTTGATTTCGAGTCCATTTTGTTCAATCATTTTATGCGAAAAATCGTGTTTGTATAAGACATTGGCTCGGCTCACTTTTTCATCCATTAAAGCATAGTTTTCGTGTTTTATTGGAAAGTTGAACTTGCCGGGTAAAATGCTATTGTTATCCTGAATAAAAAAGGTGAAAAAGGCCAATCCTCCGGGCTCAAGAATACGGGCAGTTTCAGCTAAATACCTATTGGTTTCTTCGGGTAATAGATGGGTATAAACAGAAATTGCTACTGCAATTGAAAACGATTGATCTTGATAAGGAAAATTGAATGAACCTGCATCCTCACCACCTGTTGTATATAAGTCATTTGATAAATCAACATGAATAAACTCAAAGTTTGGGTGTTTTGATAAGATGTTTTTCTGACACCAATTTATTCCGGATTTTACCACATCAAAACCGGCATATTTTCCTTCTTCATTAAGAATTTTAGTGAGTGGACGAGCCAATCTACCAATGCCACAGCCGATATCAAGCACTTTAGATGTTGCTTGTAAATTGCAGTATTCATTTAATCGTTCAGCAAAACGATTGCCTGTAAGCACAAAATCACCCGAGCCAATAAACAATTTCCCCTTTGGTGGTATACCTGCAGCTTTTCTCCTTTTATAGCTGATTAAATCGAATGGAAAATAAACAATGATTCTGCTTAAAAACCTCAACTGAACGGGTAAGGCATAGTATAATTTTCTAAATAACTGAATTATATTTTATGGAGCATGTTTTTAAGATTGGCCATTGTTCAGGGTTTTTTCGAAATTCTTCGACCAACGTAGTTATAATTTACTCCACA
>JBMLOK010000192.1:0-2383 GCA_049243005.1 Bacteroidia bacterium
ATATTTTTGGTGGTGCTGCTATGCCTTATGATACCTTAAGAAATAGTGGTGATGCCGGTGTGATTGAATTGGCTAATGCAACAGCTTTTGTAAATGGAAATCTTATTTCTGATTTTAGATACTATCAAGGCTCTACAGTTTACAGACATAGTGCAATTTATGTTACCAACGGTACTCATACCATATCCAATAATATTATAAGAAGAATTGAAGGTAACAATGCAACAACAGGTTTTGGATTATATACCTTAAATGGTATTCATATCACTGGTGGTACTAATCATATTATCCGCTCAAACCAGATTTCGGAAATCAGAAACTTTAATTTTGGAACAGCTGCATACCCTGTAGCAGGAATTCATATAACAGGAAGTACTAACTCAACAGTTGAAAGAAATAAAGTTTCTAAGGTATTTGCTTTAGGTTTAGGAGTTGGAGTAAATTCACCACAAATTGTTGGAATGTATTGCTCTACAACATTGGGAATTAATTTTATTAATAATCAAATTTCTTTAGGTTTAGAAACTGCAGGAGAAGCAAGGGTATTTGGTTTCTTAAATATATCGACGACCGGTAATTGTAATTACTTTTATAATTCTGTTTTCATCAATGGAGTGGTTTCAGGTGGAACAAATACTTCGTATGCAATTCATAGAACCTCTAATGCGAATGTTGTTGCTTTAAACAATATTTTCTATAACAAAAGAGGAAGTTTAGGCACCGGAAAACAATATCCTGTTGGTTCCACAGCAGCAATTACAAGTGCTAATTTAAATTATAATTTATTGATAGGTGCTGATACTTCATCAATAGCTGAATTAGGCGGTGTTGCCCAATCTTGGAATGGGTTGAATTCTTTATATACTACTACAAATCAAACAAACTGGGCAGAATCATTTGCTAATGTCCCTGCTGAACAATTGTTCACTGATACTGCAAGCAATGACTTAAGTATTGTAAGCTCTTCTCCTATGGCATGGTATGCTAATGGTAAAGGAACTAGAATTTCAGGTGTTAGTGGTGATTTTAATAACCAAACCGGAGTTCGTTCAACTTCAATTACTACAGGTGCTACTGATATTGGTGCGTTTGAATTTACACCAACTTCGATTCCATTAACAGCTTGGGCAGATAAGGTTCCTTCTTTAAATGATAGTACTACTTATTTCTTGGCTTCAAGAAGAATAGCAAAAGTAAACTGGGGTAACACAGGAACTGTTCCAAGTTCTGTAGATTTAAAATTCTATTCAGGAGTGAATCCATCAAATACACCATCAGGCACAACATTTATGAATGCTTATTGGGATTTCCAATCTGTTGGTGGAACCGGTTTAAATGTGAGAGTTGAATTACTTCAGGATTCATCATTGTTGGGAACAGTTGTTAGTCCTGCTAACCTAAGACTTGCTCGTTACAGCGGAACAGGCACTACATGGGCTAATTTTGCTTCAACAACAGTAAACAATATAACAGGAAATTTTGCTGCCAATTCAATCAGCTTAAATTCATTGGGAATCTTCACTGGTACAAATGCTAATAGCAATCCATTGCCTGTTGAATTGAGAAACTTCAATGCTCTGGCTTCTGAAAACAATGTTGATTTGTTCTGGTCGACAAGCAGTGAAATTAACAATGCTGGTTTTGCTTTAGAGTATTCTGTTGATGGAAAAGAATTTACTGAATTCGATTTTGTAAAAGGAATGGGTACTTCAAACAAATTGAACAAATACAAATCAGTTCATTTGAATGCATTTGACTTAAACAATAAAATCTACTACAGATTAAAACAAGTTGATTATTCAGGTGAATTTGAATACAGCAATATAGTAGCAGTAAGCAAAGACGACGTATCGATGGCAACTATTTCTTTCTATCCAAATCCAGTAGTTGATAAAGCATCGGTTTCTTATTTATCGAATGAAAATGCTTCTCTTTTAATCACAGTATTTGATATCAATGGAACTGAATTATTCAAACAAAACATAAATGTTGAAAAAGGAGAGAACGAAATCAATATCAATGAAGTTCAAAACCTAGCAAATGGTGTTTATATGATTAGAATTGATGATTCAATGAATGTGAAAACCATCAAGTTCATCAAATCGAACTAAATTTAGTTTAAATCCAATAGAAAATGCTGCTTCGGAATCCGGAGCAGCATTTTTTTTGTTAGTTGATTAATCAGAAAAATGGATTAGAGGAAGTTTAAAATTCTATTGAACAATTGAATGATTTTAGATTGCTCTTTTATATTTGCTTGATATAAGGCACAAAAAAAGCGAACCAATCGATTCGCTTTTTTTTATTACTTGAACTGTTTAAGATTTAGTAAAAACCTTTTTCAAAATATCACTTACCCTATGTAACGGGTCTGTTCTAATCA
>JBMLOK010000193.1:0-2192 GCA_049243005.1 Bacteroidia bacterium
GCAGGCACCATGTCTACATAACTATCATAATCTGGTTTTCCGGGTTGATATACATTTCCAACATAAGCCAATACTTCTCCCGATTCAATTTTCATAACCATCACTGCAGCATTATTAATGCCGTTTGCCGACAATAATTCATGGTGTTTCAACAATACCTGATTACATCTTTTTTGTAAGGCCGATTGAATGGTACTTTCATAAAAACCTTTTGATTTGATATCACTTTCAATCTTTTTCTCCAACAAACTATTCAGCAAATGAGGAGCAAATTCGGGTAGGGGATAGGGCTCATCAGGTAATGGTTCAAGTATGGATAATTCATAGGTTTCTTTGTTGATATATCCCTGATGATAAATCTTTTCAAGTAATCGGTTTCTTTTTTGTAGAAATTTCTCTTTGTTTTTTCCCGGTCTAATCATCGATGGATTATTGGGAAGTATTGCCAATGCAGCAGATTCGGCCCAGGATAATTGTGATGCTTCTCTTCCAAAATACCTCCATGATGCAGCTTCCAGTCCTACCACATTTCCACCAAACGGAGCATGGGCACAATACATTTCTAGGATTTTATTTTTCCCCGCACTCAGCTCAAGCTCAATGGCAATAATCGATTCAATAGCTTTTTGAAAAAGATTTCTTTCTTTTCCTCTTGCCAATCTCACTACCTGCATGCTCAATGTACTGGCACCACTTTTAACTTTAGTGCCTTTGATATTTTTATAAGCTGCTTTTACAATCCGTGCTGGATCTAAGCCAAAATGAGAATAGAATCTTTTGTCTTCAAATGTGGTAATGGCAATTTTAAACTTTTCAGGTATTTCCTTTCCCTCCGGAAAACGCCATTGTCCATCGCCTGCAATACGCGCTTGCAATAACAAACCTTTATTATCAAGCAATACTGCTGAATAAGGTCTGTTAAATTGATGAATGAAATGAAAATGCCAGAATAAACGGGAAAGCATTAGAAATACGAATATTCCCAATGCTTTCCTGTTTGTTAAAAGTCGTTTAAACATGCTTTATTTTCTCGGAACTACTTCAACCCAGGTTCCTTTCGACCTCGCAAAAATTCGTCCATCATACATAGCTTCACAAGAGATAGCAGGCAAGTAATATTTACCTGCATAACTTGCATTTAAGATCAAGCAATAAGTTACTTTTTGTTTGTTGCCCAATCCAAAATACGAATGAACTCTGTCATCTCTAATATCCTGATACCTAGGCTGAGAATAATTCGCTACCAATGCATTGTTTTCATCCATTCTGGTATTGTGAATTTCCCAACCCGATGGAATGATTTGATTCAATGCCATTTGCTCATAATTGCCAAGTAATCCCGGATTGGTAATTGTAACTTCCATTTTAAAATCGGTTCCTTGTAAAATAGATTTTGGATCAATTACATTTCCTGTTTTGTCTTTGTAAACAATATCCATTTGCAAATTGCTTTTGGCTTCAACTTCTTCACCATTTTCAGGCTGACCTTTCATGATGGTTCTTACAAATAACAATTGATTAGAAGTATTATTCACCTTGATATCATTACCATTCATGCCCATTGGAACTTTAATTTGGGCAATTCGTTTCTGACTATCATACTGAGTGGTTTTTCCTGCGATTGTATATTCAAATTGCAGGTTTTTATTGTCGTTGAATTTGCCACAAAGTTTTGCAATCGATAACAATGCGAAGCCTGTTGTTTGGGTACTCATCCACATTTCACTGCCTAAATCTTTTGCTACTTTTTGCATCACAAAATTGGCTTTGTTTTTTTCTCCCAATAATATCAAGGTCTCCAAAATCATAGCTTCATCTCTGGTATCTGAACCATATGTATAATCCATTTCCTGGTAAGGTTTGATATCGGTTGGCATGTTTTGAATCAGCTTTATACCAACGTCTTTTTGTCCAACCAATGCATAAGCTGCAGCCAATCTCCATTTTGCATTTTCACTCAAATTGGCTTTTTCTTTTAATCGGTTCATGGCTCCCATTTCAGGTGATTTAGCCAATGCCAAAGTGTACAAACGATATGCTTGATTTAAATCACTCCAGCTTTCTCCATTAGCTCCCGGCATCCAACTTAAGGCTCTTGAACGTTGGAAAGATTTCCAGTTGGCAAGGAAGTTTACTGGTAATGTATAACCCATTTCTTGTGCTTCAATCATAAAGTGACCTGCATAACTGCT
>JBMLOK010000194.1:0-2890 GCA_049243005.1 Bacteroidia bacterium
TTTTTCTCAAAAAAATTCTTAACTGAAATGCCAACTTACCAATGTTTTGCGAGCATCAAAGAACAAAACGATTTTTCTTTAAAAGCAGAAGATGAATTGTTTATGGAACATCTAAATGCATCACCACAAAAAGTGGATGGTTTTAAAGATGAATTAGGAGCATTTGAAATTCTTACTACAGGTTGGTTACAAACCCAGGAACTTCTTCCTTCACTTAGAAAAAACTGGATAGAACAAGGGAATTATATGGAAGAGGAATTTGATTTTCCATCACTAAAACAAACAAATGATGGCTATACTTACAAGGATATTTTTGCTAAAAAAATTGTTTTCTGTGAAGGATTTGAAATCAGCCAAAACCCATACTTTTCATTTGTACCAATGGTAACTGCAAAAGGTGATGTTTTTAAACTGAAATGTGAACATATCCCTCAAAATAGAATCTGGAAAAAAGGCTTGTATTTGGTTCCACAAGGTGATTCAATTTTTAAAGCCGGTTCAACTTACAGATGGGGAAAAACCAATCCGGAACCTGATGAAGACGGAAAAATTGAACTGAAAGAAAAACTAGATGCATTATTAAATTGTGAGTATGAAATACTGGAACATTTATCAGGAATAAGGCCTGCAAGCAAAGACAGATTTCCTGTTTTAGGTGAACATAAAATCAACAAGAATATGTTTGTATTCAATGGTTTAGGCACAAAAGGAATTATGTGGGCACCTTATATGGCTGAACAATTAATTGGCTTGATGGAAAATCATATTGAAATTGAAAAAAGCATTTCAGTAAAACGTTTTGAAAAGTATTTGGATGTATAGAATTAACAATTTCTTAAAATTCGCTTAGAAATTTAAAATGCAATTCTTATATTGCTTTTATGGATTGGCTAATTGAACCCCTGAAATTAGAGTTAAAATACACTTGGAAGATTTCCAGAAACAGTAGTGACTTCA
The DNA here is from genome assembly GCA_049243005.1 of Bacteroidia bacterium. Taxonomy (GTDB): domain Bacteria; phylum Bacteroidota; class Bacteroidia; order UKL13-3; family UKL13-3; genus CAISCU01. Next base: position 958 of record JBMLOK010000194.1, read on the forward strand.
AACAAAATTTTGTCATCGTTTGTACTGATGGCAAATATGAAGGACTTGGAGAAATAGCGCCCAATATCCGATATGGTGAAAGCTCAGAAAAAATCTTAAGTTCATTTGATAAGATAAAAGACTTTTTAAAAACTGTATCCCATATTCCTCATCAGGAATTTGAATTAAAACTTAGACTTTTAGAAATTCCCAATTCATTAAAATTCGGCATTGAATCTGCTTATGTGATGTATTTATCACGACAAAGTAAAAAGAGCATACCTGAGTTTTTAGGACTTCCAATTAAAAAACAAATCAGTACTTGTTATACTTTGCCAATCATGCCAATTGAAGAACTGAAAGTTTTTTATGAAGAATATGAATTAGAACGTTTTCAGTATTTAAAAGTGAAAGTAAATGCAGAGAATGCATTAGAAAACATATTAAAAATAAGAGAATTCAGCAAACAAGCATTGATGATAGATGGCAATGAAGCCTGGGAAAATCCGGATTTGGTTCTTGAATTTTCTAAATCAATTGAAAAACTAAACATTGAATTTATTGAACAGCCAATTGCATCATCAAATATTGAAGCTTATAAGTATTTAAAATCAAGAATCAACTTGCCTTTAATGGCAGATGAAAGTGCAATTGATTATCCTGATTTTGATGAATTGGAAACTCAATTTCATGGCATCAATATAAAGCTAATGAAAGCCGGTTCGTTTTACAATGGAATCAGGTTGATTAAAGAAGGTAAAAAAAGAAACATGAAAACCATGGTTGGTTGTATGGTTGAAAGTACCTTAGGTATATCATCAGCATTTTATCTGGCAGCAATAACAGACTACGCCGATTTAGATGGATGTTTGATTGTTGCCAATGAAAATTTCAATTACCTGAAAGAAACTAAAGGAAATTTTGAGTTAAACTAGGTATGGTATTTCTTCAATAATATCCGAAGCTATAGCAGTGCCCCTCCCCTTTTCTTTCAAACTATCAGCGCATTTTCCATGCAAATTCACAGCATACTTTGCAGCCAATAATGGATTAAATCCTTGTGCTAAAAATGATGTGATCATTCCACATAAAACATCACCACTACCTGCAGTTGATAACAAGGAATTTCCTGTTGTATTAAAACAGACAGAATAATCGGAATTAATGATTCTTGTATAAGCACCTTTTAATACAATTATTACCTGATGTTGGTGTGCAAATTGAATTGCCTTGTTTAACAAATCAAACGAATTTGCCGCATGTCCAACCAATCTTTCCATTTCTTTTGGATGTGGTGTTAATACCGCATGTTTAGGAAAAGTAAAAGCTGAATTTTCATGAATTAACTCAGCACAAATATTCAAAGCATCCGCATCAATTACTACAGGAATTTCTACCTTTTTAAGAAGTTGATTCAGTGCTTTTTTTGTAGTATCAGATTTACCTAAACCGGGACCAATTCCTATTGCTGAAAATTTCGCTAAATCAGGTAAAGTTGAGAATACATTTGCATCTTCATCAGCATGAAACATTGCTTCAGGTAAACTTATTTGCAGGGTATTGTTTAAGCTAAAAGGAGCATGAATACTTAACAAACCCAAACCCGAACGTAATGCCGCTTTACCTGATAATACTGCAGCTCCGGCCATTCCGAATGAACCCGCAATTAAACATGCATGACCATAAGTTCCTTTATGTGAAAATTTATTTTGTAATCGAATAGATTCAGAAAAAGAATTTGAATTTTGATAGGTTAATAATGATTCAGTTTTTACTTCATAATCTTCTAATAAGCCAATTGGAATAAGTTTCCAATCACCAACAAATCTTGCTGATTCATTAAAAAAGAATGACTTTTTAGGAACCTGAATTGATAAATTAAAAGTGGCTTCTGTTATGATTAAATGATTTAATTCTGTGGCATCAAAAATATCGGCAGGTAAACCTGAAGGCA
>JBMLOK010000195.1:0-1772 GCA_049243005.1 Bacteroidia bacterium
CCGATTCAACACGCCATTTTCAATCAAAATCACTATTTTCGCGGCTATGTCTGAAGAAGTATTTAAAAAAGTGGTTTCCCATGCCAAGGAATATGGGTTTGTATTTCCTTCCAGTGAAATTTATGAAGGTTTAGGTGCTGTATATGATTACGGACAAAATGGTGCTGAGTTAAAAAACAACCTCCGCCAATACTGGTGGAAATCGATGGTGCAAATGCATGAAAACATCGTGGGGATTGATGCCGCCATTTTTATGCACCCTAAAGTTTGGAAAGCTTCAGGCCATATCGATGGATTCAGCGATCCAATGATTGACAACAAAGATTCGAAAAAAAGATACCGTGCCGACCAATTACTCGAAGACAAAATTGAGCGTTATAACAAAGACGGAAAAACCCAAAAAGCAGAAGAATTACAAGCTGCTATGGACCAGGCTTTGTTGGACAGCAATTTGGCAGAATTAAAAAATCTCATCGAAAAACACGAAATAGCTTGTCCGGTAAGTGGTACCAGAAACTGGACTGATGTTCGTCAGTTTAACCTGATGTTCAGCACCGAAATGGGCGCTATGGCAGGCGGTGAGGCTGATAAAGTTTATTTACGCCCTGAAACAGCACAAGGTATTTTTGTGAATTTCTTGAATGTGCAAAAAACAGGAAGAATGAAAGTTCCTTTTGGAATTGCTCAAACAGGTAAAGCTTTCAGAAATGAAATTATTGCGCGTCAGTTCATCATGCGTATGCGTGAATTTGAACAAATGGAAATGCAATTTTTTGTTCGTCCGGGTACACAAAAAGAATGGTACGAATACTGGAAAGAAGCCAGAATTAAATGGCATCATAAATTAGGATTTGGTGCAGAGAAATACCGTTTCCACGACCATGTGAAATTAGCTCACTATGCTGATGCAGCCGTTGATATTGAATTTGATTTCCCGTTTGGATTCAAAGAAATGGAAGGTATTCACAGCAGAACCGATTTCGATTTGAGAAACCATGGTGAATTATCAGGTAAAAAACTTCAGTATTTTGATGCTGAACTTGATGAAAACGGAAAAGCTTATGGCAACTATATTCCTTATGTAATTGAAACATCTATTGGTTTGGATCGTTTGTTCCTTGCCACGATGTGTGCGGCTTACAAAGAAGAAGAAGTAGGTGAAGGCGATAAAAAAGATACACGTGTTGTATTGGCTTTACCTCCAGCTTTGGCTCCAATTAAACTGGCTGTTTTCCCATTAACCAAAAAAGATGGTTTACCTGAAATCGCAAGAGCTATTATCGATGATTTAAAATTCGATTTCAACTGTTTCTACGAAGAAAAAGATGCTATCGGAAAAAGATACAGAAGACAAGATGCTTTGGGAACTCCATTCTGTATTACTATTGACCACGAAAGTTTAACTACCAATACTGTTACCATTCGTTACAGAGATACAATGGTTCAGGAAAGAATTGCCATCGACCAGATTAAAACTTTGGTAAACGAGGCAATCAGCTGGAAAAAATTACTAGCTTAATCATGGAACATCCAATTGGTAAAGTCTTTCAGACATCGATATTATTCTTTGCTTTGATGCTTTTACCAATTGGATTTTTTCAATTGGCATTTTTGGGAACTGATATTCATTCGATTTGGGTACTTCCCTCCTATTTCATCACTGAAACCGCCGGTAAATACGGAACCATCATCATACTGGTTATATGTGCCTGGTTTTATGGAATCAGACTTGAAGGATTTAAAAACAAAGTTTATTCCTTCTTAAAATCTTT
>JBMLOK010000196.1:0-1421 GCA_049243005.1 Bacteroidia bacterium
ATTTATTTTCTGTTATTTGTATGATTTCATTTCTCTTTGTTTGGAAACTGGTTCCTGAAACCAAAAACAAAAGTCTTGAACAAATGGACACTTTATGGAATTAAAAAAATTAGTTTTCGCTTATATTTTATTGTTTTGTTTGAATCAGGTTCAGGCTCAAAACAACTCAATTTTCGTAAACACTTTCATTGGTACTGATGGAACCGGACACACTTATCCCGGTCCAAGTATGCCATTTGGAATGGTACAACCCGGACCAGATAACAATGTTGAAGGCTGGACTCATACCAGCGGTTATCAATACAAAGACACTCTGTTATTAGGTTTTTCTCAAATGCGTTTTAGTGGAACAGGCATTGGTGAAATGGGAAATATACTCTTGCTTCCTTTCAATCAACAAAAAGAAAAACTAAAAAATTCTTATGTAAAGGAATCTGAAAAAGCAAGTGTTGGTTATTATACTTTGCTAAAAAAAGATGATATAAAAGTAGAGCTGACTTGCTCAGAAAGAGTGGCTTTCCATCGATATACATATCCAAATAAAAACGGAAAACTATTGTTAGACTTTCAACATGGAATTCAGTTTTTAAATGACAGTCTTGTTTTAGAAAGTGATATTAAAATTGAAAACAATACCACCATTTCAGGTTATTGTAAAACCAAAGCATGGGTAACTAAAAAGTACTTTTTCACTGTTCAGTTCGAAACACCATTCAGCCAAATCAAGGAATTTCCTAAACAAAAAAGACAAAATGCTCCTAGATATATTCTGGATTTTGTATTGCCTTCCAATCAAAGCTTACAAATAAAAATTGCTTTATCTACTGTGAGTATTGAAGGCGCTAAACTGAATTTACAAACAGAAATACCTCATTGGAATTTTAACGACATCAAACAAAAAGCAGAAAAAACCTGGAATGATTTTTTAAACAGAATTGAGATTGAAGCTGATATCAAACAAAAACAAATCTTTTATACTTCCTTGTACCACCTGCTTTTACAACCTTCAAATATAACAGATGTAGATGGCAAATACAGAGGTGCTGATGATAAAATAGCAATCTCTCCAAGTAAGGAATATTATTCAACTTTATCGATTTGGGATGTATACAGAGCTGCATTTCCTTTACTACAAATCGTGGCTCCGGAAAAGATAAATGGCATCGTCAATTCGATGTTAATCCATCACAAAGCTGCGGGATTTCTACCTATCTGGACAGCCTGGGGTCAGGATAATTATTGTATGATTGGCAACCATTCTATTCCTATGTTATTGTCTGCATACAACAATGGATTTAAAGGTTTCAATCAGGATGAAGTTTTAAAAGCCATGCTCGAAACTTCAACTAAAAGTCATATCAACTCTGATTGGGAATTGTACAACCAATATGGCTATTATCCTCTTGATAAACTCGACAATG
>JBMLOK010000197.1:0-14383 GCA_049243005.1 Bacteroidia bacterium
TATGAAGAAGATGGAAATAAGGATGAAATTAATCTTGAAATGACTTGTCCTTAAACAAAAAATAACTCAATAGAAAAGAGGCTGTCTCAAAAATATTTTAGCTGAATAAGCAAAAAGCATAGCAGTTAATTTATTATTTGAATCAACCTTTTTATTTTTATTTCATTCTACTATGAAACATAAGATTATAAGAGCAATTGCTATTTTTTTTATAATTGGGTTTAGTTTTAATTCATGCAAAAAGGATATCAAAATCATCAACAAATCCAATTACCTTGATTTATCAGGTTGTAAAGTGAGCAGGTTTTATGATGAAGATGGAGGCCAAAGATATTTTTATGATTCATCTGGAAGAATTTCAAAGGTTGAACATTTTGGCCAAAACAATATTGATAATACAGTTATTTTCAGCTATGAATCCGGAAAAGCATATTTTTCGAATCCTACTGGTGGAGAAAAGGCTGAATATTTTTTAGATTCTGCAAGTAAGGCTATAAAAAGTTCGCTTAAACATTATGGTTGGCCGGATACATCCCAAATAGTCAGTACTGAAATTACCTTTTATAAATATAATTCTGATGGAAATTTAATTGAAAAAAAGATAGATTTTAAATGGGAAGGAGATACCATAATCGATTCCAAAACTTACACCTATTTATGGAATAATGGCAATATGATAAAAGAAACTTTTAGGAATAATATAGGTACTTCTATAAAAAATTATGATTATTATTTAGATAAATCTAATCCCTGGATAGCTACATTAAGTGACTTACAGTTTACCGGAGTTCAGTCTAAAAATCTGCTCAAGACAATAATTTATGATGAAACAGGTTTTGTTTTTGCCAGATATACCTACCAATTTTCAACGGATGGAAAGCCAATTAAAATTATTTATGATTTTGACGATGGTAATTACAGTGCCATGAATTTAGAAATAACTTGTCCTTAGATAAACTCTATAAAAAAAGCTTGAAATATTATTGTTTCAAGCTCTTTTTTATAGTCTTAACTTATCAATTAAATTTTAATTACTTGGCAAGCTGTATTTTTTCAATCTCATACTTGACCTTTTAATTATTCTGGCAAAATCGTTTTGGTTATAAGTTACTTTCAATCGCTTAAAATAACTCATCGGATCTCCATTGGCAAAAATATTCATGCTATTTGCACTCACATTATAAGGCTTTCTAAATTGAATAAAATTGGCATCATAGAAGTAAAGTCCATAATCAATTTTGTTGGTAATATTTGAAACATCTTCACAAAAAGCAGCAATAAAATAATTGCTTGTATCAAAGCCGGTCGCAATAGGCATAAGGCTTGCATCGAAAAGCTTTTTACTGAAATTTCTTTTAGAAATATCATTTGCATTTGAGTCATAAAAGTAAATGATATTACAGAAATCAAAGTGTTTATTGAATTGAGAAATAACCATCCAATTTGTCATTTTTTGGTGCTCAATTAAATAGTTTATATCAGCCAAACGGTTTTTAGATTTTAGTTTTTCAATAACTTTTTCATTAGGTGTTTCAAGCATAACTAACATGGTACCTTTTGATAATTTTTGTAATTCTGATGTTATTTCTTTGTCCTTTTTTATCAGTGTATTTTTAATATCAACAGCACTAAGTTTTAAACCGAATTCAAGAATTGAAGGGCGACCTTTTACAGCATTATCATTTATTTTATTTGTGATACTATGTGTGTATTTCACTTCAATTCTGGCTACATTTCCCATAGAAAGACTGATTCCACCAGTTAAACCAAAATCTAAATCACCAGCTTTATAAAGATTTCTACTTTCATTTCTAACTATTTCATAACTACCAAAATTCATTCTTTCATTGTTTTGATAAAGTAAATAGGAAGGTCTTAAACCAATCATAAATCTTAAATCATCCGACATTCTATCAGGAATATAATTCACATAAAAAGCAGGGTCTATATAATAATTATTGTATCTAAAATCAGTTTGTTTATCTCTGAATCCGATATAATTCATACTTAATTCAACAGTAAAATCCTGGCTATTAAAGAATTTATTTGAATGATAAGGAGTAAAAGGAGTTTGATAAAAAGCGCCAATGCTGTATAAACCTCTTGAAACAGCATCAGTTGGTTTACCTGAAACCATTGAAAAGTTTAAGTTTCCAAACATTCCGAAATGCGTTTTAGCCTGAGAAAATCCAGCCTTTATGGAGATTAATAAAACAAAGAGTAAAATTATTTTTTTCATGCTAATTTTTATTTTCAGGATTCAGACTTAAAATGAAGTCAATATTTCTTTTAATTCCGTTGTATTTACTTCTTTTTAAAGGAGAATCTTTAAAGTATTTAACAAATACATCTTCAGTAATTTCCTTCCAATCGTTTACAGTATAGTCTTTTATAATAGAATTCATTTGAAATCTTTCTTCTTGATTTGGCTTTGAAAATCTATTCCAAGGACAAACATCCATACAAATATCACAACCAAACATCCAGTTTTCGAATTTACCTTTCATTTCTAAAGGAATTTCGTCTCTAAGTTCAATTGTAAAATAGGAGATACATTTACTTCCATCAACAGAATATGGAGTAATTGCCTGTGTAGGACAAGCATCTATGCAAGCTGTACAAGAGCCACAATGATCAGTTTTAGCTGAATCATATTCTAATTCTAAGTCGATAATCAGTTCACTTAAAAAAAAGAAGCTGCCTTTTGATTTTGAAATCAGGTTTGAGTTTTTGCCAATCCAGCCTAAGCCGCTTTTTTTTGCCCAGGCTTTTTCTAAAACCGGCGCAGAATCAACAAAAGCGCGACCATTTACATCTCCAATTTCTGTTTGAATAAAGCTTAATAGTTCTTTGAGTTTATCTTTTATTACAAAATGATAATCTTCACCATAAGCATATTTAGAAATTTTCAACTCTGTAATTGGTTGAATTTCTGACGGGAAATAATTGTATAAAAAACTGATAACAGATTTTGCTCCGGGAACCAATAAGGTTGGATTAAGTCTCATATCGAAATGATTTTCCATATAAGACATTTTGCCGTTTTTATTTGAATTTAGCCAGTTTTCAAGATGTTTGGCTTCATCCTCAAGAAAGCTGGCTTTACTGAAACCAACAGCTGTAAAGCCTAATTCCATTGCCTTTTTTCTTATAAGTTGAGAATGATTCATTTTGTAAATTAAATCAAAAAGAAATTCTCTTGATAAAAAAAGAAAAAGCCGTTTCAAATATTAATTGAAACGGCTTTAAAAATCAGATAAAATTTAAATTATAAACCTTCCATAATTGCATCCTCAAGTTCTTTATCTTGTTGAGGATTTCCTTTATTTTTACCTTTATTCTGTTTCATTTTTTCGATTCTTTCCTGTTTTCTTTTTTCTTTCTCTTCTTTGTAAATCACTTGTTGTTCAGGAGTTAAAACCGCCATTATTTCAATATCAGCAGCTTCTAAAGCGCTTTTCATCATTTTTCTTTTTTCTTCTTTTGTTGCATTAGGATTGGCAGTAAGTTTAGCCTTAATGTCATCTCTGGTTTTTTTTCTAATTTCTTTCATTTTAACCATTTGGTCATCAGTAAGTTTAAGCTTATCCTTAAATTCCTGACCTTTTGCTTTCATTTCTTTTTTCTTTTCTGATTTAGATTTCTGAGCTAAAGAATCAAAATTTACTGCTACAGTAAAGATGATGAAGAACATTACAATTAACTTATTCATATTTTTTAGGTTTTGTATTATTAAGATGTAAATAACAATGATTAGTTTAATTTATTAAAAAATATTTTTTTAATAAGAGAATTAATTCAAATAAAAGATGTCGCTTTATTTGGACAAAAATGGATGCTATTCACGAAATCATATGTATTTTCGCATTGGTCATTCCGATTTAAATATCATATTTTTGGTCACATTAAAAATTAAATGAGCATACAATTAAATAAATATACAAAAAGCGCAAAAGCAATTTTACTATTGTTTTCTTTGCTAATGTATTCTGTTTTGTATGGTCAAGACACAACCAAAGTACAATCAAAGCCTAAGGTTTTGAATCCTACAGTAAAAGAAGGACTCAAAATTCCTACAGGAATTAAAATTGATACAATATCTTTTGATCCTGATATTGATTTAACAAATCAAATACCATCTCTAGATTCCTTAATAACAATAGCTCTAAAGAATAATCCTAATTTAAAATTTGAGGATGCAAGTATAAAAAGATCTGATTATAATTTAAAGTATACAAGGTATTTATGGTTAAATGGAATGACAGGATTCTTTAATTATACTTACGGAAATCAAACCAATTTAAATACTGTAAATTCTGATGGATCAATTTTAAACAATAGTTTAGGAGTTGGATGGAGAGCCGGATTCAATTTTACTTTACCATTTACTGAACTTACTTCTAGAAATTACAGAATGAAACAAATGAAAGCAGAGCTAGAAATGGCAAAAGCAAAACGTATGGATCAGGAAATGGATTTAAGAAGATTAATAATTCAGGATTATTTTAATTTATTAGCGGCACAAAAATTATTATGGATACGAACCCAAGATGTGGAAAGTGCTAAACTAACTTCAGAAATAGCCACAGTTGAAATGAAAAGGGGAAAAATTCATCCACAAGAATTATCTAGATTAAAAAATTTGCAAGCATTAGCTGAAAGCAATTTAGAATTAACAAAAAAAGATTTTATGACTTATTATTATTTCCTAGAAAACTGGATAGGAGTAAAGTTAACAAGTCTTAAAATCAAATAAGTAAAGAATGAATTTAATTGTATTTTCCAGAATCATCCTAAAAAACGCAAAATGGTTGCTAATTTTTCCAGTATTATTAGCAGGGATGGTTATATTCTTTACTCGCGACTTACCTAAAGAATATGAGACACAAACCACTATTTACACAGGTTTAGCATCTGGTTACAGCATTACTGATGATGGGACAGAACGTATAGATAATTTTAAAGTTAACAATGCTTTTGATAATTTAATTACTACGATAAAGAGCCGTGAGACAGTTGAAGAAGTAGCGATTAAACTATTAGCGCAACATTTATTATTAAAGGAGCCGGATCCAAATATTTTAGGATTAAAAGGTTTTCAAAAATTAAAGGAATTGGTGCCGGATGAAGATAGAAAAAAGTTAATTGTTCCGGATAACTTTAATGAAACAGTAAGATTGTTGTATGCAACAAAAGATAGTTCAACAAGAAATAAAGTAAGAGATTTGCTCACATATCCAGGTTCTTATTATTTTTTAGGAAGTATTACCGGAAGTGTATCTGTAAACAGAAAAAATTCGAGCGATATGTTAGAAATGACATTAAAATCGAACGATCCAGGTGTATGTTGGAATGCAATGAAGTTTTACATAGATGCATTTTCAATGAGATACAGAGGTATTAAAGGTTCAGAGACACAAAATGTAGTAAGGTATTTTGAGCAACAATTACAACATGCATTTTCTGTTTTACAATCATCAGAAAATAAACTTAGAGACTTTGGTGTAAATAATAAAATTATCAATTATTACGAACAGGCAAAATTCGTTGCAGAGTCGAAGGAAGACTTATCAACAGAATATTACCGGGAAAAAATGAAGCTTGAAGCGGCTCAAAAAGCGACACAACGAATAGAGGAAAAAATGAACAATTATTCTGATTTTGTTGGGTACAATGAGGAGTTGGTTACATTGCGACAAGAGTTAGCAAACATCAATTTTAAAATAACAAATGCAAGTTTATATAAAGCAAATGCTGAAAATATTGCAGAATTAAGAGATCAATCTGAAGCTATCAAAATAAAGCTAAAAGAAAAGGCAAGAGATTATTACGAATTCAATAATTCCATAGAATGGGTTCCTCAAGAATCATTATTAAATGAGTGGTTAACCAAGATAGTTGAACTGGAGGAATCAAAAGGTCGTTTGCAGGTTTTTGAAATGCGAATGAAACAATATGATGGAATTTACCAGGAATTTGCGCCATTAGGCTCTACTTTAGGGCGTTTAGAACGAGAGATTTCAGTTAATGAAAAAGAGTATTTATCAGTATTACATGGTTTAAACTTAGCTAAACTCAGACAACAAAGTCTTGAAATGAGTAATAATCTTAAAGTAATTGATAATCCCTTTTTTCCTTTACAACCTTTACCTTCTAAAAGAGCTTTATTGATTATAGGAAGCTTTATTGCTGGATTGGTTTTATTACTTGCATATTATATTGGTCAAGAGCTTACAAACAAATCACTTAGGTCTCCTGAAAAAGTTGAACCTATTCTAGGCTTACCTCTTTTAAATGCTTTGCCTGAAAAACAAGGTGTAAATTCTAAAATAATTGGAATTGACGAGATTGCAAGTTCAATGATGCAGCAAGTTGTAAATGAAGTTTTTATTGATTTAAAACAAAGCGATCCTTTTTCCAAAAATTATTTAATTACAATTTTTAGTGTTAAACAGGGAGAAGGTAAAACATTCTTTGCTGAAGAATTGGTTAAAAAACTATCAAGAATTAGGAATAAAGTCTTGTATTTATACCCTGAAAGTTCCCAAATTTTGGATAATCAAATAATGGAAAATAATCCAAAAGTTATAAGTAAGGTATATAAAGTAAATGAGGATATTATAGATTACAATGGAATTAGTGATTTTCTTAAGGAGAATGAATCTGGACCAAACGATGAAATTTCGTATACGATTATTGAAATTCCTGAACTAAAAAAGTATCCAATACCAGCACATTTGATATCAATATCTAATTTATCAATTTTAGTTGTGCATGCTCAAAAATCTTGGACTAATGCAGATAGGTTTCAATTGAAAAACTATCAGAAATTATGTGCCGGTAAAATAAAGGTTATTTTGAACCATGTAGAACCTGATTTATTAGAGTCTATTTATGGAGAAATACCAAAGAAACGCTCTAATTTCAGAAGGAAATTGAAGTTGGTTTTAGGTGGCCAAAAATATTAAACTAATTGTCTGAATTTTTTACAAATATTCGGAAAGATATTAAGCCATTAATTGGCTTTTTAATTATAGCCTTTATCATCGGTTTTATGATAGGTAAAGGACAAGTAGCAACTATAGGTTTTTTAATAGGATTGCCCTTTATTATTGCTTTTTTAGTTAGTATTTTTTATAATCCAATTTTAGCACTCCTATATAGTTTTCATTTGTCTTTTATTTCGAATGGAATAACTAGATTTATAGATGCAAATATACCTTGGGGTTTAGGGGTAGATTTTTTACTTCTATTATGTATTGTTGCTACCATTTTCAAAAATTCAGGTAAAAATAATACGAGAAGTTTCGCTAGTCCACTTTTTTGGTTAATGTTTGGCTGGTTTCTTTTCACCTTAGTTGAGTTGGTGAATCCTGAGGCTAGAAGCAAGGAGGCATGGTTTTATGCCGTTAGAGGTCTTTCCTTTTATCCAATGCAAATAGTGGCTTTGATATATGTATTAATGGATACTGAAAAAGAAATGGACCGTTTCATAGATATATGGATGGTTTGGAGTTTAGTTTCAGCTTTCTATGGTTTTAAAATGCATTATATCGGCATTACTGGTGGTGAACGAAAATGGTTGGATAATGGTGGTAGTATTACGCATGAAATTCAAGGTCAATTAAGAATTTTTTCCTTTTATTCAGATGCTGGCCAATTTGGCGCCGCAATGGCTCATTCTACACTTTTTGCTTTATTAATGGCTATAGGTCCATTTGAAAAGAAAAAGAAATATTATTATTGGTTCATAGTAGCAGTTTGCTTTTGGGGATACGCCTTGTCAGGAAGTCGTGGGCCTTTATTTGTTCTTGCTGCCGGAGGAGCATTGTACTTATTCCTGATTGGTAATCTTAGAATTTTAATAATTGGTGGAATTATTGGAGGACTTCTTTTTGGTACCTTAAAATACACCCATATTGGTGATGGTAATTACCAAATTCACCGCATGAGGACAGCCTTAGACCCTAATGATGCCTCATTACAAGTTCGATTGGATAATCAGAAAAAGTTAAAGTCATATCTGGCTTCACGGCCATTAGGGGGTGGGATTGGATCCGGAGGAAGCTGGGGGCAAAGGTTTACCCCAGGGTCATTTTTGGCAGAAACTGCTTTAGATAGTTGGTATGTTAAAGTTTGGGTTGAAACAGGTATAATAGGACTTTGGTTACACTTGTTTTCATTAATAGTAATTCTAATTTATGGAGTAATTAATTGTTTTAGAATTAGGGAGCCTGGATTGAGACAAAAGGTAATTGCATTAACTGCGGGTTATTTTGGAATTGCAGCCGCAAGTTATGGTAATCAGGTACTTGGACAACAACCTACAGGATACATTATTTATTTTACATGGGCTTATATGTTTTTATCTATCGAATGGGAAAAAGAAAAAAAACTTCAGGGAAAGTCAACTTATGTTAAAATAAGCTAAGTGTTATTTTTCTAAATCTATTCGATTTTTATGCTGAAAATTAAAGAGATATTCTATAATTTGTGCCTATCATGAAAGTAACATTTTTAGGAACAGGAACCTCACAAGGAGTGCCAATCATAGCATGCGATTGTTTGGTGTGTTCCTCTACAAATAAACGTGATAAAAGATTAAGGTCGAGTATATTAATTCAAACAGAAGATAGAAATATTGTAGTTGATACAGGACCAGATTTTAGAGAGCAAATGTTAGTTTCCGGAATACGTCACCTGGATGCAATTTTGTTTACACATGCACATAGAGATCATTTAGCCGGATTAGATGATATCAGAGGATTTAATTTCATCATGAAAAAGGCAATTGATGTTTATTGTGAAGAATGGGTTGAAAATTCAATTCGTTCTGAATTTCATTATGCATTTAATGAACCAAAATATCCGGGTGTTCCTGAAATGAATATTCATAGAATTGGTACCGATAGTTTTGAATTATTTGGAAATAAAATCACACCTATTAGAGTATTACATCATAAGTTACCTGTACTGGGATTTAGGTTTGGGGAGTTTGTTTATATTACAGATGCGAATGCGATTAGTGATGAAGAAAAAGAAAAAATTAAGGGATGTAAATATCTTGTTTTAAATGCCTTGCGTAAAGAAAAACATATTTCTCATTTTACCCTTGATGAGGCTGTTGAATTAATTAATGAGTTAAAACCACAAGAGGCTTTTTTAACACATATCAGTCACCAATTAGGTTTGCATAATGAAGTTGAAAATGAGTTACCAAGCCATATTCATTTGGCCTACGATGGATTGCAATTAGATTTTAAATCAGAATGATTGCATCTTTTCACCAACACTATATTTGTATTGAAAGGATAAGTTTTGCACTTTCATCAATATTAGAAAATGCTGTTTTAACTGATGCATTCAGGTATAAAGAAGATGAATTGAGTTTGGTATTTAAATTAGAGGAAAACTACTTTTCATTAAGTTTAAATACATCTTGCAGACAAGGTTTATTTCAGTTTTTTGATTATGAATTAAGCAGGAGTTCCGGAGTTCAACCCTTATTTGAATCAATAAAATACAAAAGAATAAAGCAAATTATTCAAAGTAAAAATGATCGTTCTTTTTTACTTGAGTTTGAGCAAAATTTGATTCTATTATTCAAGTGTTATGGACCTTTAAGTAATGTTATTTTATTCGAAAATAATATTGCAAATGAATCCTACAGAAGTTCTATAATTAATGATTTTCAAGTTCAATTAGATCAACTTGACAGGCTTGCTTCTGAAAAATTGGGTTTAGAAATTGAAGAATCGAAAAACAAATTATCATACTTCGTTTATAAAAAGAACCAGCAATACGAGTTACATATTGATAAACAAATAGAGGAGGAGCAAGTCTATTTTTCTTATGATATTTTAGATGCATATACTTTTTTTTCACAACGATATATTCAACAATATCATTTTCTAAAGGAAAAAGAGTCATTACTTAAATCATTAACTGATCAAATAAAAAGACAGGAACAAGTTTTATACAATAACAAAACCCGTCTTCATTATTTAGAGAATGCGATTAATCCAGAAGAGATTGGACATATAATCATGGCCAATTTACATGCGATTAATAAGGGTGATGAAAAAACTGAATTGTTCGATTTTTACAGGAATGAAAACATCAGTTTAAAATTAAAAAAGGAATTAAGTCCACAGGATAATGCAGCTCAATATTATCGAAAAGCTAAGAATCGTAAATTGGAAATTGAGCAGGCTTATAAAATGATTGTCCAGGCTGAGGAAAAGTTAAAATTGCTCAAACCAAGATTAGTTGAGGTTCAAATTGCTGAAACGAAGAAAGCTTTAAAGCAAAAAGATAAAATTGAATTTGAGCAGAAAAATGCATCAGGTTTCAAAGAATTTGAATGCGATGGATTTAGAATTTATGTTGGAAGAAACTCTGAGAACAATGATGTTTTAACCTTAAAATTTGCGAAAAAAGACGATTTGTGGCTGCATGCAAAAGGAGTGAGTGGAAGTCATGTTATTATTAAGAATCAACAAAAAAGAAAAACTCCGGAGCACGTTATACAACGAGCAGCGGAGTTGGCAGCCTATTTTTCCAAATCAAAATCGAGTGGATTAGTGGCAGTAATGGTTACAGAAAAAAAATTTGTTCGGAAGCCCAAAGGAGCATTACCCGGACAAGTTAGGGTTGATAGAGAAGATGTGATATTGGCCGAACCTAAGCTGGAATAGCCGCAGATTTTAGAACCACATCATAATGAATCTCTAAATGAGAAGCATTATAAACACATTTACCATTTTTAATAATCAATACTTGTGGCGATTGATGTTCAATTCCATAATGATGAGCGATTTCATTAGAAACAGGACGGTAATTTAATAAATCCAGGTAATAAGGTTCAATAATAGCATTGTCAGCATCTTGCCAATGTCTTTCAATTCTGGCAAGAGCACTGCTACTAATAGAACATCTTGTACTGTGTTTAAATAACAGTACAGGATGTTCGAAAGAAACTTTATCAATATCGGCCAATTGTTCTGACCTATTTAAAGTATTCCAGTTCATAATTAAATATCTCCTTTAGCAGCTAAGTATCTTTCTGCGTCTAAAGCAGCCATACAACCACTTCCAGCGGCAGTAACAGCCTGACGGTAAACTTTATCCTGAGCATCACCACAAGCAAAAACAGCTTCAATATTTGTTTTGCTTGTTCCTGGTATAGTTTGAATATATCCGGTTTCATCCATATTAATGAATGGTTTAAAGATATCGGTATTTGGTTGATGTCCAATTGCAACGAAGAAACCTTGGATTTCAATTTCTTTGGTTTCGTTGGTTTGATTGTTTTTAATTCTCATTCCATTTACCTTCTCTTCACCTAAAATTTCATCAGTTTCAGTATTGAACAAAACTTCAATATTTGGTGTATTTAAAACACGGTGTTGCATTGCTTTTGAAGCTCTGAATTCAGATTTTCTAACAAGCATATAAACTTTGTTACAGATTTTCGATAAGTAACTAGCCTCTTCACAAGCAGTATCACCGGCACCAACAATTGCTACATCTTTTCCACGGAAGAAAAATCCATCACAAACAGCACAAGCAGAAACTCCTCTACCATTTAGTTTTTCTTCTGAAGGAATACCAAGCCATTTAGCACTTGCTCCTGTAGCAATAATGACAGTTTCAGCTAAGATTTCATGGTTTTCATCAACTTCCAATTTATAAGGAGGTTTACCTGAAAAATCTGTTTTGGTAATCATACCATATCTGATATCGGTTCCAAATCTTTCAGCTTGTTTGCGAAAAAGTTCCATCATTTCCGGACCCATAATTCCTTCAGGATAACCCGGGTAATTTTCTACATCTGTGGTTATGGTTAATTGTCCGCCCGGTTGCATACCAGCGTACATAACAGGTTTCATATCAGCTCTTGCAGCATAAATGGCTGCGGTATACCCGGCAGGACCACTTCCTACAATCAGGCATTCTACATGTTCGATTTGGTTTGACATAATAAATAATTGATTGTAAAGTTATGTCAAATGCCAATCCAATTATTAACAATTTATCTAAAAAAGACAAATTGACTGAATATATGAACATATTATCATGTTTAAAGTAAAATATTTTTGAAATTGGCATGTTTCTAGCGTTTTAAGGAATTTTTGTAATAAAAAATACCATCTTTGCAACTTGTTAACTTAACATAAACCAAATATAAATATGAAAAAGACCGTTTTTATTTTAGTAGCTTCAACTTTTGCGTTGTTATCTACATCATGTAAAAAAGAAACTACAACAACAACAGACAATGGTGGTGGTAATGGGACTGCAACTACCTGTTTGGTAACTTCATTAGATGGTGGTGCAATTGTTTATGATGCACAGAATAGAATCACGTCATTAAATACCGAAGGTCAGGCAGCAACTTACACTTATTCAGGTTCTAAAGTTACCATAGCAATTACAGGTGATTCAATGAATGCTAATGCAGAATATACCTTGAATTCAAGCAATTATCCTACAAGTGGTAAGATTGTTACATCATACATGGGAATTCCTATAACAGTTAACTTCACTTATACTTACAATAGTGATGGTCGTTGCACTAAATCAAAACAATCATTAGCATTTTTTGGCCAAGAAATGAATTCAATTGTTGATTATGAATATACCAATGGTAATTTAACAAAAGAAACTGCTTATGAGGAGTCTTCTCCTGAAGATAAAGAAGTAACAACTTATACTTATTTTACTGATAAATCAGATAGCAGAGCTTTGAGTTTATCTAAATCATTCATTGCTGATACTCAAGGTAAAGGTTCAAATAATTTAATTAAACAATCAGTTACTAATGATGTAGAAGGAAATACTACTGTAGTTAATTATACTTATGAATATGATGCAAATGGTAAAGTAACTAAAGAAACTCAGAAAGACGAAGATTCAGGTGAAGAGATTTCGGTATCAACCTATGGTTATACTTGTAAATAAGCTCTAAATTATAAAAAAAAAGGCTATCTCGAACCAATTGAGATAGCCTTTTTTTGTGTCTTGAACTTAAGTTTTATTCTTAAAAAAAAGCGGCTGTTTCCAAAAGAAACAGCCGCTTTAAAAATATTAAAGATGTGACTTATTTTTTGAATAGATCGCTTACTACTAATTCTTTGCTACCAGCAGTGTATTTGTAAAAACCTTCACCAGATTTTACACCCAAATTACCTGCAGTAACCATGTTTACTAATAATGGAGAAGGCGCATATTTATCTTGCCCTAATCCATCATACAATACATTCATGATTGCCAAACAAACATCTAAACCAATGAAATCAGCTAATTGTAAAGGACCCATAGGATGAGCCATACCTAATTTCATAACTGTATCGATTGATTCAACAGTTCCTACACCAGATTGTAGACAAATAATTGCTTCATTAATCATTGGCATTAAAATACGATTGGCAATAAATCCAGCATAATCATTTGCAATAGCAGGTACTTTTCCAATTGCTTTAGAAAGAGTTACAACAGCCTCACTTACTTCAGCAGAAGTTTTGTAACCATTAATTACTTCAACCAATTTCATTACTGGAACCGGATTCATGAAATGCATTCCAATAACTTTATCAGCTCTTTTGGTAACACTTGCAATCTTTGTGATTGAAATTGAAGAAGTGTTTGAAGCTAAAATACAATGAGCAGGGGTGTATTCATCAATTTGTTTGAAAATATCTAATTTGATATTGATGTTTTCACTTGCTGCCTCAACAACTAAATCTGCATTTGCACAAGCATCTTTTAAACTTGTAAAAGTAGTGATGTTTCCCAAAGTGCGTGTTTTGTCGGCCTCTGTTAAACTGCCTTTCGACACTTGTCTGTCGAGATTTTTGCCAATAGTTTCAATGGCTTTTTTTAATTGAGTTTCATTTACGTCGATCAAGTTTACGCTATAATCATTTTGCGCAAATACATGGGCAATTCCATTACCCATAGTTCCCGATCCAATAACTGTAATATTCTTCATTGCTAAAAATTTTGCCCCGCAAATGTATAAAAGCGATGTATAATTAAAAGTACAATTCAAACCTTTCTTCAAAACTTTATGTTATGTTTGATAATATGAAGCCCATTAAATTAATTTTATTTTACCTGCTAATTCTGTCAAATCCTTTACTGGCGCAGGAAAAGCATTGCGCGACAGTAATGTCTGAGGCACAATTGGCCACTTTGAAAAAATTTCAAACTGGGCTAGATAACAACCAAACCTTCTTTAAAAAAGCAGGAATTCAGTATGTACCTATCCAAATTAATATTACAGGAACTGATCAAGGGTCAGGATATTATAAAATTGAAAGTGCGCTTCAGGCTTTATGTGATATTAACAAGGACTTTGCTCCAACAGGTTTTCGTTTTT
>JBMLOK010000198.1:0-6533 GCA_049243005.1 Bacteroidia bacterium
AAAGTGATACAGAAATCATGGACCATTCAGATGTGGCATTGTATGTAATGACTCCTGAATATGGTGCAGCAACTCAATTGGAAAAAATTGATATGCTTGATTTTGCTGATATCATTGCCATCAATAAATTCGATAAAAAAGGTTCTTTGGATGCATTAAGAGATGTTAAAAAACAGTTCCAAAGAAATCATCAGTTGTTTGATATCAATCCGGAGGAAATGCCGGTTTATGGTACTATTGCTTCTCAGTTCAATGATCCGGGAATGAATCGTTTGTATAAAGCGGTTATGGAAATCATTAAGGATAAAACCAATGCTGATTTGCAAACAACCTATGAGATTACTGATGAAATGAGTGAGAAGATTTTCATCATTCCACCTGCTCGTACTCGCTACTTATCAGAAATTTCTGAAAACAATAGGAATTATGATAAATGGGTTAAAAAGCAAGTGGAAATTGCTGATAAACTATATAGCTTAAAATCATCAATTGAAGTAATCGCATCAGGTAAACTTGAAGATAAAGATCGCTTGGTAAAAAGTTTGCAAGAAGCTTATCATGATATAGAATTAGACCTTGATCCTAGAAATAAAATCATTTTAAATACCTGGGAAGAGAAGAAAAAATTGTTCAGAGATGAGTATTATATCTTCAAGGTACGTGATAAAGAAATCAAAATTAAAACACATAGTGAATCATTGTCACATACCATGATTCCTAAAGTAGCAGTTCCAAAGTTTAAAGGTTGGGGTGATATTTTGCAATGGTCTTTACAAGAAAATTTCCCTGGAGAATTTCCTTATACTGCAGGTATCTATCCATTTAAACGTGAAGGTGAAGATCCAACCAGGATGTTTGCCGGAGAAGGTGGACCAGAGAGAACAAACAAACGTTTCCATTATGTAAGTTTAGGAATGCCGGCTGCTCGATTAAGTACAGCTTTCGATTCTGTTACACTTTATGGAAATGACCCTGACCACAGACCTGATATTTATGGTAAAATTGGTAATTCAGGTGTAAGCGTTTGGAGTTTGGATGCTGCTAAAAAACTGTATTCAGGTTTTAATTTGGCTGATCCTAAAACATCAGTTTCTATGACAATCAATGGTCCTGCAGCAATTATTTGTGCTTTCTTTATGAATGCTGCAATCGACCAACAATGTGAGCTTTATATCAAGAAGAATGGTTTGGAAGATGAAATCAACAAAAAGATTGATGACATTTATAAAGCCAAAGGAACTCCACGTCCGAAATACAACGAAACTTTACCTGAAGGAAACGATGGTTTGGGATTGATGTTATTGGGTGTTACAGGTGATATGGTTTTACCTGCCGATGTTTACCAATCGATAAAAGTTGCAACATTAAAACAAGTAAGAGGTACAGTTCAGGCTGATATTTTAAAAGAAGACCAGGCTCAAAATACATGTATATTCAGCACAGAATTCTCATTAAGAGTAATGGGTGATGTACAACAGTATTTTATTGATAATGGCGTTAGAAATTTCTATTCTGTTTCAATCAGTGGATACCATATTGCAGAAGCTGGAGCCAATCCAATAACTCAATTGGCATTAACACTATCAAACGGCTTCACTTTTGTAGAATATTACTTAAGTCGTGGGATGAACATTGATGATTTTGCTCCGAATTTATCTTTCTTCTTCTCAAATGGTATCGACCCTGAATATTCTGTAATTGGTCGTGTATCTAGAAGAATCTGGGCAAAAGCAATGAAGTTGAAATATGGTGGGAATGAAAGAAGTCAGATGTTGAAATACCATATTCAAACATCAGGCCGCTCATTACATGCACAGGAAATCGATTTCAATGATATCAGAACAACTTTACAGGCATTGTATGCTATTTATGATAACTGTAATTCACTGCATACAAATGCTTATGATGAAGCCATTACAACGCCTACAGAAGAATCTGTAAGAAGAGCAATGGCCATTCAGTTAATCATTAACAGAGAATTGGGATTGGCTAAAAATGAAAATCCATTACAAGGTTCATTTATCATTGAAGAATTAACTGATTTGGTAGAAGAAGCTGTATTATCTGAGTTCGATAGAATCACTGAAAGGGGAGGTGTTTTAGGTGCCATGGAAACCATGTACCAAAGAACTAAAATTCAGGAAGAAAGTTTGTATTATGAAATGCAAAAACATACCGGTGAATTTCCAATTATTGGCGTAAATACATTCTTGTCGAGCAAAGGTTCACCTACAGTTTTACCTAAGGAAGTAATTCGATCAACAACAGAAGAAAAAGAATACCAAATAGAAATGTTGAATGTGTTGAAAAAAGTGAATGAGGATAAAGGAAAAGAGATGCTTCATAAATTACAACGCAAAGCCATTTTGAATCAAAATATTTTTGAAGAATTAATGGATACAGTAAAATATTGTTCATTAGGACAAATTACCGCAGCATTGTTCGAAGTAGGAGGACAATACCGTCGTAATATGTAATTTTCGACGCGTTTACCGTTTTTCCCGTTCCGCGTGAAAACTGCGTTCGTTGTATCACCGCGATTCATCGCGGTGCAGTCTCAGTGTACTCGCAGTGCACACGCAGTCTAAAAGCGGTGCAAACACGGTTAAACGCGTTGTTTATCGAGACACTAATTTATTTTTATAATGAAATTCAATCTTAGCACCAACCTAGGCAAATTCAGATTAATTGCTCTTTTAGAAGGGATATCTTTTATTGTTTTGGTATTTATTGCCATGCCATTAAAGTATGGATTTGGAATGCCCTTGTTTGTAAAATATTTTGGTTGGGCACATGGATTGTTGTTTGTGCTTTATATGATTCTATTGCTTCAATGTGCCTTAGAATATTCATGGAAATTTAGCAGAATTGCATTTGCCTTTTTTGCTGGATTATTTCCTTTTGGTACTTTCGTTTTAGAACGAAAACTAAGGAATGATGAAAACTAATTAAGGTTATTGAAAATACTTAAAATGTTTAAGTGATTTCGGTTGGTTTTAAATTAGGCTCGAGGCAATTCAATCACAATTGTACTTCCTTTTTTAAGCTCGCTTTTAACCTGTAGATTTCCTTGGTTTTGAATTACAAAATCACGGGAAATCATCAATCCAATTCCGGTTCCTTTTTCACCCTTTGTGCCGGGTTTCGAAACACTTAAGTCACCTTGATTTATGATATCCAATTCTTTTTGATTCATTCCTGTTCCAAAATCCTGTATAGTGAGAATGCAAGTGTTTTCCTTAAGCATGGAATTGATAAGAATCTTACCTCCTTCAAAACTAAATTTAATTGCATTTATAATAATATTCCTAAGTACTAAATCGAGTTGATTATGGTCGGCATAAACATAATGGGTCATATCAACATTATTATTTATAACCAAACCTTTTTGCTCAGATTGTGGTTCAAATAGTTTGAGGTTTTGTTGGATGATA
The DNA here is from genome assembly GCA_049243005.1 of Bacteroidia bacterium. GTDB lineage: Bacteria > Bacteroidota > Bacteroidia > UKL13-3 > UKL13-3 > CAISCU01. Next base: position 3,435 of record JBMLOK010000198.1, read on the forward strand.
TTATGCAATAAAATTGATTCCGTTTTGACAGTGTTTTCTCCCGTCATATTTGCTCTCGACCAGTTTAATAGATTATCAAGTAACTGATTTAGGTTACTAAACTTTTCTCTCAAAGAGTTTTTTATGAATTCAAATTCATCCTTTTCAATGAGGTTTTCATCTAATAAAAACAAAGTTTGCTGTAAGGAAACCAAAGGACTTCTTAAATCATGAGAAAGAATAGAAAAGGTTTTATCTTTAATAGCATTGATTTTAATAAGTTGTTCTGCTTGTAAACTAAGTTTTTCAGATTGGTTTTTTATGATTTGATTATCTTTAATTTTCTCGTTTCTGCTTCTTAATACATAAAATAAAACAATTGAAATACTTGTAAGTAAAATAATCAAAGAGCCAATAATGAATCGGTTTCTCCATGATTTTGTTTTAGAAAGTTCTTTGTCTTTCTCTAAAATAGAAATCTCAGCTTGCTTTTGAGCAAGAGTATTTTCATATTCTAATTTTTGAATTTTTTCAATAGAGTTTGCGGCATTTAGGGCATCTTCTATTTTATGTTGTTTTTTGTAAAACTGATAGGCAGATTTATAATCACCAATTTCTTCATAAACTAAAATCAAATTCTTATAGCTTTCAACAAGCATTGGTTTGAAATCGTATTTTTCTAAAATTTCAATCCCTTTTTTATAAAGTTCAATTGCGCCTGTGTGGTTATTTTTTAAAGAAAGAATTTTAGCTCTACCAAGATTGGATGCAGCTTCCCCTTCATAATCTTTAACTAATTTACAAATACTCTCAGATTTTTTTAAATAGCTTTCAGCTTGTTCATAATTTTTTAAAATGGTTTCAATTTCACCTAAATTATTATAAGAAATGACTTGATTTAATATTTGTCTGTTCTCAATTGAGTTTTGCAATGCTAGTTCAAACTCTTTTTTTGCTTCAATAAATTTATTTTGGTAATAATATGTTCCACCCAAATTGGTATGGATACTGAAGTATTCTGCATCAGCTCCTGAAATTTCCTGCCAAATTTGTGCAGTTTTTAGGGAGCTAATTGCTTTGTCAAATTCGCCAATTGAAAGATAAACATTCGATAGGTTCATAAATGACCTTGAAATGCTGTTTGTATCGTTCCTTTTTATTTTAATGGATAAAGCCTGTAATAATTGAACCCTTGCTTCCTGAAAATTGCCAAGTTTCATATTAGTATTTGCCATATTATTTAGGCAGCTCGAAATACCATTTGAATCTTTTATTGTTTGTCTTATAAATAAACTTTTATTATAAAAGGAAAGAGAAATGTGGTTGTAACCTACATTTGAATAATGAACACCAAAATTATTTAGGCTTTGTGCTATTTCTTTGAGATTGTTTTGTTTTTTACTTTCCTCAAATGCTTTATTTAACCAAATTAAAGATGAATCAGGTTTTTGGGAATTTATATAAGCTGATACAAAACAATTGTATAATTTAGGGCGATAGTTATCAGCAGAAAGTTTTTCAAGTAATTCAAGTGCTCTATTTGCAATTGGTAAACTTGAATCAGGATTTATAAATTGATGAGCATAACTTAATTTAATTAATGCTTCAAGTTTTAAACTGTCATCTACTTGAGAATAAGCTTTTAAAGTGGCTCTTTGATAAGGCCAAATTTTATCTGCAAACAAATTATTACCAACTAAAAAGCAGCAAATTGTGATTACAATTGGTAATAATCTGTTTTTTATTTTAGTTGTTGTCAATTGAGGTTAATTTGATTGAAATACAAATTGAATTGCTGTTGCAATTTAATGATTTTTATAAACAAGAGTTAAATTTGTTTATAAATAATCTCTCAATTGCTTCAATAATTTCGCCAATTGAAACTTACTTAAATGAAGGATTCTCTTAAGCCAGAATCCAGTTAAACTTAAATTCAGTATCCGGAATTTTCATTCTCTCAGAAATTCTTGTCAATCTATCTGGAAGTTTTGTTAAATAATCTCTGGCTCTTTCACCTTCTTCTTTTAAACCTCTGATGTTTTCAATGTTCCATTCTTCAAGTAGACCTTTTAAGATATCTACGTAATCTGTTGCGGTATAAACTCCTAATCTTTGAGCACAATCAGAAAAGCTTGAAAATGAATTTACTTTATCACCTAATTCTCTTAGGTATTGAGCAGGCATTACAATTTTTTTCTTCATCATATCCTCAAATGCCAACATCATTTCATTTGGATCGATTTCGAATATTTTCGATACAAAATTTTTGTAAGCTTTGGCATGACGTGCTTCGTCAGCTGCTACCAATCCACACATTTTTGATAACAATGCGTTTCCTTGTTGTTTAGCAATACTTGCAACTCTTCTATGTGAAATATTGGTTGCTAATTCTTGAAATGAAGTATAAATAAAATTTCTATAAGGATCATCAGATGCACCATTATCAAATCCATCACGAATTAAATATTGTGTTGATGCTTCAAATTCACGCATATTAATTCTACCACATAAATATAAGTAGCGGTTCAATGCATCTCCATGTCTGTTTTCTTCAGCTGTCCAGGCACGAATCCATTTCATCCAACTGTTATTTTCAGTCTGACTTACACCTTTTAAACCTGCCAACCAGGTTTCATAAGTTGGTAATGCTTCCTCAGTAATTGTATCTACAACTAAAACAGCCAATAAATCATACGATAAATTTGATGCTTGTTCTTGAATATCTTTCAAATCAGCAATAAATGAAGCATCCGATGTTAAAGGTAGAAGTTCAGAGGCTTGCCAATTAGTTTCAACTGGTTTTAAGTATTCAGATGCAAAAGTTTCAGCTTGTGATCCTAAATGCAACATTACTTCAGTTCTTCCCGGGGTTAAAGCATTATTCATGTGTAGATATAAACGTCAAAAATACCTGTTTTTTATCATGTATCCAAAGTAATTGACCAAACCCTATAATTTTTACTAAGTATTTTTTATGGTATTTAAACAGCAATTTTAATGGTTCAAACAGCTTTTGATATCTATTAGAATTATAATACATTGTTTTTTAGTGGTTTCCCTTTGATTATTTTAAGCTTTTCAGGTTTTGATGGAAAAATACTTTTAAAACAAATATTAAAT
>JBMLOK010000199.1:0-1921 GCA_049243005.1 Bacteroidia bacterium
ATTGTGAAATTAGAATTGTAATTAAACTGTCTTTTCTTTTTGTACAAGTTCTAATGATGTATTTTGCGGCTTATGTCAGAAGAACAAAAGGAAAATATATTAGATATAAAACTGAGTGATAGAGAAAAATCATTGTGGTATAGGTTGGTTTTCGACTTAAAAAAGCAATTTGGTAAAAAGCCAAATATGGATGCCATTTTGTTTTTAGTTGGTGTTCAGGAACTTGGTGTTTTAAGAGAGTTTGCAAAACACGAAAAAATGGACCTCATGCATATTGCTACTGCCAAATTGTTGAGTTATGAAGGTCATTTTGAATTTGAAGGAAATGATGATGATGGCTGGCCTCATTACCGTCAGATTTCCCGACCACCTTATGGCGATTTAATGGCACAGGAATTGCTATTAAGGAAATTACTGGTTCGTTATTTCGATGAAAACGGTTTTTTTGAGGACAATCAAACCATTTCATAGGTAAATCAGTCTATATTTTATTTGAGAAATTTATATCTTGCCAATTAAGGATTTATACAATATGAGAAAACAAATCATCTTTACTATTTTATTAAGTTTATTTCTTATTCAAACACAGGCGCAAACTAAAAAAACGCCGGCTCAAAAGCCTGTAGTTACTAACAAGGCCAAAGCTAATCCTAAACCAAAACACATTGTTACTAAAATCAATCCTGCAAAAAGCGCAGAAAGATTGGTTGAAATTAAAACTGATTATGGTGTGATGGTTGCTAAATTATACAATGAAACTCCTTTACACAGGGATAATTTTGTGAAATTAGTTAAACAGGGTTTTTATGATAGTTTATTGTTTCATAGAATTATAAAATCATTTATGATTCAAGGTGGCGATCCAACATCAAAAACAGCTGATTCAACTGCTATGTTAGGTTCGGGTGATGTTGGTTATAGAATTCCGGCTGAATTTTTACCAAGTTTATTCCATAAAAGAGGTGCTTTATCTGCAGCCAGAGATAATAATCCAGAAAGAGCTTCAAGTGGTTGCCAGTTTTATATTGTTCAGGGAAAAACTTTTACGCTTGAAGAACTGGAAAAAATTATCAATAGCAGGAATTTAAGTCGCAAACAGTTAATGATGTATACACTGTATCAAAAAGACACTGTTCAAGCGCGTTTATCAGAACTTCAGGCCACTGGTAATAAAGAGGCTCAACAAAATTATATGCTTTCTCTTCAAGCTGAAGTTGAAAAGGAATATGGTAAGCTTGAACCGAACAAAATTGATTACGACCAAATTGATTACTACATGAAAATAGGTGGAACTCCTCATCTTGATGGTGATTATACTGTATTCGGAGAGCTGATTTCTGGTTTGGAGGTTTTGGATAAAATTGCTGCTGTACAAACCAGACCAGGCGACAGGCCTGTTAAGGATGTTAGAATGAAAGTTAGAATGTTGAATTAGTACCCCAAAAATGCGTTTTTCTTTTATCCTATTTTTTCTATTTCCCTTATTGGTCTTTGCTCAAACTGAAACAGTTGTAACGGGAAAGGTACAGGATAAAAGAACCAAAGAAGCACTGCCTTATGTAAGCATGGGCTTCAAAGGAATTCCGGGTGGAACAACGTCTAATTTTGAAGGTAGATTTAAAATTACTACCAATAAACCTACCGATTCACTTTTTGTAACTTATATGGGTTATAAAAAGTTGGGTGTAAAAATTAAGAGAAATCAAACTCAAACTTTGCTAATTGAGCTTGAGGAACAAACTCTAGAAATGAACGAAGCAATTGTAAGGCCGGGTGTAAATCCTGCACTTAGAATTGTAAATGCAGCTAGGAAAAATAAGGGTATAAATACCCAAGAAAACCTCGAAGCTTATGAATATGATTCTTATTCTAAACTCGATCTTTCTTTGACAAATGTTTCTGATGAGATGAGGAATAATCC
>JBMLOK010000199.1:2021-4583 GCA_049243005.1 Bacteroidia bacterium
AGTTGATTTATTTATAGGCAAAGAATCAAATGTAAATTTTATCAATAAAATAAAATTACAACAAGAATGGGTTCCTACAAATGCGGGCCCATGGATTACTTCACGTTCAAGAATTGTTTTCGATTTTGCCAGAATTTCTAAAGCTGGAAGCGGAGTATTAGCCGGATTTTATAATGCGTATTCAAATTTTGTTATCAATAAAAAAAGACCTGAAGAGTTTTTTGATTATGCCATTTTAACCAATCAAGATGCTGGTTTAAAGGATACTTCTTTTTGGTCAGATAAGCGCTCAGAACCTCTAAGTAATATTGAAAAGGAAATGTTTTTAAAGGTGGATTCAGTAAATAATCTGCCAATCATGAAAACTTATGTTGATGTTATTCATACCATTGTTGAAGGTTATAAACGAATTGGAAAATTAGATTGGGGTCCGTATATGAACTTGATTTCGTTTAATCAGGTTGAAGGAACCAGACTACGTGTAGGTTTTAAAACCAATTACGATTTTCATCAGAAATTTGTTTTTAATACTTACCTCGCTTATGGTATTAATGATAAAAGATTTAAGTACAAATTGGGTTTTGATTATATTTTAGATGATAAAATGTGGACCAAATTTTCAATGAATTATAGAGATGATTATGATTTATTGGGAATAAGTAATTCACCCATAAGTTCTATTTCAAGTGGAGGAATATTTCAGTTCTTTAATTTCTTTTCAGGAAATGCGAGAATGAATTCTACTCAGGAATTAAAAGTTGATTATACCAAATCATTCAAAAAGTACTTTTCATGTAATGTAAGTTTTGTCAATGCTTCATTTAATCCTGTTGGGAGATTTGCATTTGCCTATTTAGCTGATCCAAATAAAGGAATGGTTTCGGATAATATTAGCGACCGTTTTGTAAACTCAAGTTTTGGTTTAGAAGTTCGTTGGGCCTATCGTGAAAAAATGATTTCAAGAGGGCACGATAGATTTAATATTGAAACAGCCAAAGCTCCGGTTGTGGTTTTAAGTTATCAGCAAGGATTTAAGGGTATAATGGGAAGTGATTTTAACTTTAATCGGGTAAATGTTACTGTTACACAACACCTGAATACTGGAATTTTTGGTACTGCAGATTGGTGGATTTATGGAGGAAAGGTTTTTGGTGTTTTACCATACCCAATGTTAGATGTTGCCAGAGGAAATGAGAGCATTATTTATAGTGATTACAATTATAGTTTGATGAATTTTTATGAATTCATTAGCGATGAGTATGTTCATGCAGCTTATGTTCAGCGTTTCGAAGGACTTTTATTAAACAGAATTCCGTGGGTTAAAGACCTTAAATGGCGTAATGTTATGACAGTAAAAGCTGCTTACGGACAATTGAGTTCTGCCAACAAAAATAAAATGTCGCAAAGCGATGTAAACGGCAATCCCGTTATTGCTGTGCATAGTTTTGATAGAGGTCCTTATGTTGAAATGGGTTATGGAATTGAAAATATATTTAAAGTTTTTTCAGTAGGATTGTTCCATAGATTAAATTATCATGAATTGCCGAATTCTCGCAAATGGGCTTTAAATCTTGGTTTACGTGTCCAATTCTAGGTACGATGTTCATTATTAATAAACATTCGTTTTAGATACTTGGCGTATTATTGAGGCAAATTCATTATTGTGCAGCAACACGTTTTTACTATTGCAAAGGTTTGCAAAGAATTTGGAGTAGAGGAGGCAATTATTTGCCCTGGTAGCAGATCAGCTCCCCTTGTTTACGCTTTCACCCAGATTGCAGGAATAAACTGTAGGTCGGTTGTTGATGAAAGATCAGCAGGATTTGTTGCTTTGGGTATGGCCCAGCAAACAAAACGACCTGTGGTTTTAATCTGTACTTCAGGCACTGCTTTATTGAATTTTTTTCCTGCTGTGGCAGAAGCTTTTTACCAAAAAGTTCCATTATTGATTTTAAGTGCTGATAGGCCTCCAGAATTGCTCAATCAACAAGATGGGCAAATGATTATGCAAAAGAATGTTTTTGGTAAACATGTAAATGCATCTCATGAATTACTTTGTTTTGATGAGGGTAAGGTTGATTATGCACTCACAGAAAGAATTGTACTTGGTGCATTGTATGAAACCATTTTCTCCGCAGGTAAAGGTCCTGTGCATATAAATGTTCCTTTAAGAGAACCTTTGTATCCAAAAGATATTAAGCCAAATATTCCAAGGTTACACCAATTCAAAGATTTAGGAAATGCTCCTATTGCCATGCCAAGTGGTAAACTTGATGAACTAAAGGATGCCTGGTTAAAAGCACAAAGAAAATTGGTAATTGTTGGATTAGGTCCTGAAGATAAATCTCTGGGTTTAGCACTAAACAAATTAGTTAACCAATCTGATGTTGTTATTTTGGCTGATATTGTTTCCAATCAACTTGAATCATCAAACATCAAAAATTTTGATGCCTTGATTCAATATGCTGATGCTGAAATTCTCAAAAATTTGGAACCGGATTTAATCATTTCTATTGGTGGCCCCCTTGTTTCAAAATCATTAAAAAATTGGTTAAAAGCTTG
>JBMLOK010000199.1:4683-7116 GCA_049243005.1 Bacteroidia bacterium
AACAATACAGTGGTTTATGGAAGATTTATTCAGACAAAACCCAAGAAATACAAAAGGAATATCTTAAAAATGTAGTTTGGTCGGAACCATATGCGATTGATTTTTTAATGAAATCAATTCATGGTCCTGCGCAAATTCAATTGGCAAATAGTGGTTCAATTCGATTTGTAAGTTGGTTGGCTAATGTTCCTGCTGATATTTCCGTTTTTGGAAATAGAGGTACTAGCGGCATTGAAGGTTCTGTTTCTACTGCAATTGGCGCAGCGCTCATCAATCCTGAGGAAACAGTGGTATTAATCTGTGGCGATTTGTCTTTGCTTTATGATAGAAATGCTTTTTGGCAAAATGAACTTCCTCAGAACCTAAAGATAGTTTTGTTAAATAATTTTGGTGGAAGAATTTTCGAATGGATAGATGGTCCTTCTTCTCAACCAGATTATTTGGAGTTTTTTACGACTCCTCACAACAGAAACATCGAATTTTTAACAGCTGAATTCAGAATCCCACATTACATTTGTAAATCGGCGAATGAAATGACAGAAAAATTGGCTTCATTTTTAAGTCCTGATACCGGTTTAGCTATCATGGAACTTCAGTTTGAATACAAAGAAAACCTTGAGGCCATTCGCTTGTTTAAATCATTACAAATCATAAATCAATAAAATAATGACATCAATTTTTCCATGGGAGAACATTAAGGAGTACCAAGAAATCCTTTTTCAATTTTATGATGGTATAGCAAAAATTAGCATCAACCGTCCACATAAACACAATGCTTTTACTCCTTTAACTGTTAAGGAAATGAGTGAAGCAATGGAAATTGCTCGTCAGCGTGAAGATGTGTATTGCGTTATTTTAACAGGTGAAGGTGGTCAGGCTTTTTGCAGTGGTGGCGACCAAAGTGTTCGTGGTCATGGTGGTTATGTTGGTGATGATGGTGTACCTCGTTTGAATGTATTGGATTTACAAATGCAAATTCGTCGTATTCCAAAACCGGTTGTTGCTATGGTGGCTGGTTATGCAATTGGTGGCGGACATGTTCTTCATGTAATTTGTGATATTTCAATTGCTGCCGAAAATGCAAAATTTGGTCAAACCGGACCAAAAGTTGGTAGTTTCGATGGTGGTTTTGGTGCAGGATTTTTAGCCAGAGTTGTTGGTCAGAAAAAAGCCCGTGAAATCTGGTTCCTATGCGAACAATACAGTGCTCAGGAAGCTTTGGATATGGGATTGGTGAATAAAGTAGTTCCATTAGAAATGCTTGAACAAACAACTGTAAAATGGTGCCAAAGAATGATGGAAATGAGTCCGATTGCTTTACGTATGCTAAAAAGCGCATTCAATGCAGAACTCGATGGACAAGCAGGTATTCAAGAATTGGCAGGTAATTCAACCTTATTGTATTACCTAAGTGATGAAGCCAAAGAAGGAAAAAATTCCTTCCTGGAAAAACGCAAACCGGATTTCAAAAAATTCCCGAAATTCCCATAATCGTACGGATGGACTGCGTCCATCCTTATTGTTCCATCCCCAAAAATAATGTATGCCGGCCATCCCCTAAATGAATCAATGAAAGATAATTCTATACATTTTTTTAATTCATTAGAAGAAATGTCGGATGAACACTACAGTTATCTAGCATCACTAAGTCCTGAAGCACATTTGCGAAATGCAGTTTTGCATATTCAGCAGATTTACGCAGAAGAACTAAAAATGAACAAGGAAACACCTAAAGAAATAATATTTGATTCTATATGAATATCTTTCTTGAATCACATAAAAAATTTCTAACTCTATTAATAAAACACCAGGTGGAATTCCTTTTAATTGGTGGTTATGCGGTGATTGTTTATGGGTATGAAAGAGGAACATCAGATTTGGACCTATGGTTGAATCCAACTAATGAGAATAAAAGTCGTTTCATTATCGCACTTCGCGACTATGGAATTTCTGAAAATTCTTTGGATGTTCTTAGCTCTTTAGATTTTACGGGAGAAGCAAAGGTTTTTAATATTGGTGATAAGCCTAATAAAATTGATTTTCTGACAAAAGTTCAAGGTTTGAAATTTGATGAAGCTTATCCTCAGAAAAAATTAATTCCTTTGAATGATTTCCATATTCCTGTTATTAAATATGAACATTTAATATTGGTTAAAACGATTGCAGGCAGACCACAGGATTTAGCTGATATTGATATCTTGGGTAAAATTAATAAATCTAAATAGGGATAGATGGCCATACCCAAATTGATTTTAAATTAAATCCTCTCCACCACCACATCATCAATCCATACAATTCCGGCTTGAAGTACATTGAACTCAATGCGCAATTTGTTCATTTTTTCGGGAATTTTATAGGTAGTTTTATATTGAATCCACTCACCTGTGTTGTTGGTAGATTTGATACTATTTGTTCCTTCTCTGCCGAAAGTAC
>JBMLOK010000199.1:7216-9605 GCA_049243005.1 Bacteroidia bacterium
TCACCTGTGTTGTTGGTAGATTTGATACTATTTGTTCCTTCTCTGCCGAAAGTACTTATACCGGCTATATTAAATGAAAATTCTGAGCCACTATTTTTAGCCCAAAAACTTATACTGAATTCTTCCCCGCTTTTAACAGGTATTTCCTGTGCTATACCCGGCGAATGCCAACCACCTTCTGCTGAACAATTTTTTACATCAAAACGCAATGATTGTTTACCTGATTGGAAATCGGTATTGTCGAAGGTAAAATTGAAATCGCCCGCTTTTACTGTGTTTTTAGTGTAAACAAGCCAGTTTACAGGTAGGTTTTCTTCTACAATTTCGAAATTACCATTGTTACCCATTTTGGGGTTTAATTTCGATTCACTAATTTGGGTTGAACAACTCATCAAACTAAGAAAAAGTGATGAACCCATAAACAGACTCATCATTTTAGAAACTAATTGATTTTTTATCATATCGTCTTTTTAAACAAAATAATGACCACCATTATTCGGGTTCAAAACTATTGTTGGATTTATTCAATCCTTTTGACATTTATCAAAAAATTGTTTTTTGTCTCACAAACACCTTATTTTACTTGTAAATTTAATAATTAAAATGGAACTGATTAGCTTTCTTAATTCAATTAATAAAATCAGTAATGATTCTTCAATTGAATTAGAGAAAATCAGTCAACTTATAAATTTTCCAAAGAACTCTATTATACAAAATATAGGGAGTAGTTGTAGAACAATTTATTTTATTCAATCGGGTTGTGCCCGTATTTTTTATGACAAAGATGGAACAGATATTACTGAACATTTTGCATTTAAAAACGAATTAATTGTAAGAGCTGAAAGCCTTTTCACAGGTAAACCCACTTCTAAAGGTATTCAGGCAATTGATGATACATTCATTTGGGCAATAGATTCTTTAAAACTTTTTAGTTTGTATGATAGTCATCACGATTTGGAAAGACTTTTTAGAATCCTGTTCGAAAGAGAATACGTTAATACCACTCGAAGAATAGAAAGCCTGCAATTTAAAACTGCAAAAGAAAGGTATCTTGAGTTGCTTGATACTACTGATTATGTTCAAAAAATTCCTTTGAAATATATAGCAACATATTTAGGTATTACACAGGTTTCATTAAGTAGAATTAGGGCTGAAATAACCTAATTATTTATCATTTGTTAAGTAGTTCGGAATAATTTTAATTCACCTTTGGTTCCATTATTTAACAAGGAATGGAACTGCAAAATCATCAAGCTGGTTTAAAACAAAATTGGAAGCAATTTGCGATTTTGGTTTTAGTGAATGCTTTTGTAGGAGGAATGATAGGAATGGAACGAAGCATTTTTCCTCAGTTCGCTGAATTTAAATTTGGCTTGGATTCTAAATTGGCAATTTTATCATTCATTATATTTTTTGGTTTATCAAAAGCATTTGCCAATTACTTTGCTGGTTATTTCGCCAATAAATTTGGAAGAAAAAATCTATTACTCTTTGGTTGGTTATTGGCTATACCTGTTCCTTTTTTACTTATTCATTCTGCTTCATGGAATTGGGTAATTTTTTCAAATATTCTTTTGGGAATAAGTCAAGGTTTTACCTGGAGTAGCACGGTTGTTATGAAGATAGATTTGGTAGGTGAAAAAAATCGAGGTTTTGCAATGGGTTTAAATGAATTTGCTGGTTATTTCGCATTAGGTTTTACTGCACTTATTACAGGTTTTATTGCAGATAAATTTGGCCTGACACCTTATCCATTTTATATAGGTATTTTTATCTCTTTTTTAGGCTTGATAATAACATTCTTTTGGGTTGAGGATACAAGGAAGTTTGTTCATTACGAATCAAAAACAAGTGAATCCAAATCATTAAAAAATGTTTTTATAGAAACTACTTTCAAAAACAAAACCCTCAGTTCAGTTACTCAGGCAGGACTTATAAATAATTTAAATGATGGTATGATTTGGGGTTTGTTTCCAATCCTTCTTTATTCTTTAAAATTTGATAACAGTCAAATTGGATTAATAAGCGCAATTTATCCTCTTGTTTGGGGATTTGGACAGTTATTTACCGGAAGAATGGCAGATATTTATTCAAAGAAATACATGCTTTTTTATGGGATGTTAATGCAAGCTTTAGCAATAATTTTTATTCCTTTTGTAAATAGTTTTTATCTTTTAATTCTACTGTCTGCAATTTTAGGATTTGGCACAGCTTTGGTTTATCCTACATTTTTAACAACAATTGCTCAAATAACAACTCCGGTTCAAAGAGCTGAAAGTATTGGCACTTTTAGATTATGGCGCGATTTAGGTTACGCATTCGGTGCAATTCTTTCGGGTTTAATTGCAGATTTTTTCGGTATTGATTATGCTATCATTTTTATTGGAAT
>JBMLOK010000200.1:0-10826 GCA_049243005.1 Bacteroidia bacterium
GCACCTGCCTCTAAATTAGAACCATCCATAATGCTGGCATCCATTTCGTGAGTACCTTTATTGGTAAAAACTGCACCTTTTCCGGCATTAAATAAAGGAAAATCTTCCAATGCACTCACCGCAGCCTCAACTGCATCTAAACTACTTCCACCATTTTCAAGTATCTGATATCCTGCATCTAAAGCAGCTTTTAATCCCGATTTGTATTCCTTTTCTTTAGCCTCTGTCATCAAAGATTTGAGAATAGTTCCCGCACCACCGTGAATAGCTATGCAAAATGGCTTTGTGTTTTGTTCCATTCAGCAAAATTCTTCTTTATAAGTGAATTGCCAAATTTTCATTCGAAATCTTATTTGAATTCCTATGAAATCAGGAAAAATTAAAAGTGCGACATTTTGAGGGTTTTAGGCTTTTTCTGTTTCAGTTTGGGAAATTGCGACATTTTGGGTTTTGTGGTTTTTGAAGGATTTTGCCGTGAATTTTGCAAATTTTTAAGCTGGAAGGAAACACTAGACAAATTTGGCTATAAAATCAGGCTCGTTGTAGTTATAAATTCACAAACTCGGAGTGCGACATTTTTGAAAAATTGCCTTAAAATCAGGTTTTTGATAGAATTAAGAACTTATTAAATGATGTTTTATTCAGTATAAACATTCAGCTGACTTGTATTAACTTCGACTGATATTATTTACAACAATGACCAATTATTATAAACCCAAATCAATTATCTCTTTGCTGTTGGTTTTACTTTTTTTGACATCTTGTAATGGACAAAGCAAAACCTCAACAAAAACTGTGGACCAAATTGAAAACATATCAAAACCAATTGGCCAGACTAAATTAATCAACAAGCAAGGCAATAAAGCAAATGACAATGTTTATTGCGGTTTGCAGGATAAAGCAGGTAATCTTTGGTTTGGTGTAACAGGTGCCGGTGTTTATCGATTTGATGGTAAACTCTTTTATAATTACACTACAGATGAGGGTTTGAGCAACAATACAGTTTGGTCGATTTTGGAAGATAGAGATGGTAATATTTGGTTTGGAACCGATAATGGTATTTCTCGTTTTGATGCTTCTCGAGTGAATGGCAATGGTGAGCAGGAAAAAGCAATAATGAGTATTCCTCTCCCACTAACTAAGGAGAATAAGAATTACTCAAATAATACTGCTAATAAAAGTTCTACTTATAAGAACTCAGTTTGGAGTATGTTTCAGGATAAAAAAGGTACAATTTGGTTTGGTACTGATGAGGGTTTGTATTGTTATGATGGAAAAGTATTTACACGTTTTCTCGACAATCCAAATATTATAAATCGTGGTGCTTATTCTTTAAAGAATTTGCAATGTATGTATGAAGATAATATTGGAAATATGTGGTTTGGTTCAGGATTTCCGGCATTTGAAGGCATTTTTCGTTTTGATGGTAAAACTATTGAGAATTTTAGACCAAACAATGAGGATTGGATTCGTATGATCACTGAGGATAAAAGTGGAACCCTATTATTTGTTACAAGACACAATGGAGTTCAGGCCTATAATGGAAAAACCTTTACAAGCTATTCCCAGCCGCTAAAATTAAGGAATGACTTATTGAATTGTATTTTCGTTGACAAGCAAAAAAATATTTGGTATGGATCAGATTATATTAACGATAACGACTTCACCAAAGGAGGTGTTTGGAAGTATGATGGAAAATCGTTTGTAGAATTTACAATGTATAATGGTTTAACTAGTACTTCACCTTTTTTAATAATGGAAGATAAGGCTGGGAATATTTGGTTTGGAACAAGAAATACCGGCTTGTTCAAATATGATGGAAAAACCTTTACCAATTATTCTGAATAAGAATCCTTGACTTTACATCTTGTGAAATAGGGAAAAGTTTATTCATGTTTTTAACTTGTTTCAAAGCTCATAAATTGATTTTATTCTACCTCGGAAATCCGTTTTGGCTATTCCTTAAAAAGCTTTCATCACTCAAAGTTTTAAGAAAGGCAATAAGTTGGGATTTGTCTTCTGAACTCAGTTGGATTTTCTTTTTCAGGTGTTTCGATAAAGTTTTACTATCATAAATATTAGCTGAATAGTGAAACATCACCATCTCCAAATTCTGATACCTTCCATCATGCATATATGGGTAAGAGAACTCAATGTTTCTTAAACTTGGCACTTTGAATTTGTACAAATCGCTTTCTTTTTGACTGATTTTCTTTCTGCCAATATCGTTCAAGTTTGTATCAGGTTCTAATCCGTTGTTTTCAAATTCATTGTTGGTAAACAAAGGCTCAGTATGACAAACAGCACAATTCGATTTGAACAATTCGTAACCTTTGGCTTCTGCTTCAGTAAAGCTAAATCCTGCTTCTTTTCTTTGAATTTTATCGTATTTGGAATTCGAACTTACCAGAGTGAGCATAAATTGTGAAAGTGCTTTTAATGTTCTTTCACCACTCACTAAACTATCACCATAAGCCAAAGCAAATAGTTTTTTGTACCTGTTTTTCGTTTGTAAACGATTCACCACATCGGCTATATTACTTCCCATTTCATCGGGATGAGAAATGGGTGCCAATGCTTGTGCATCAAGATGGTGAATGGCTCCATCCCACATAAAACTCTTTTGCCAGGCTAGGTTCATTAATGCAGGCGAATTTCTGGTCCCTATTCTATCATCTATTCCATGACTCAAAGTATGGTCGGTATGCGTAAAAGCAGTAAAGGGTGAATGACATGAGGAACAGGAGATGCTGTTATCAGCAGATAAAATAGGATCGTAGAAAAGTGTTCTTCCAAGAAAAATTTTCTCTTTTGTTAAAGGATTTTTACTGAAATCGTAATTTGGTTTTGGCCAGTTTTGAGGAACCTTAAATAAGCTTTCATCGGGCAATTTAAAGGCAGCCAGTACAATCAATATCAAACAAAGAAATACAAGACTTTTTTTCATTTGAATGAATTGACTAAATCTTTGGAAAGCTGCACTGCCATTAGGCTTGGACTCATCACCTCTGCTTTGTTTTCAATGGGAAGTTTAGAAACGAAATCTTCGAGATTAAATATTATTTCTATGTTATTAGAAAAGCTTCGTTTTAGTCTGATTTGTTGCACACATAAAAAGGGTTCTAAATATCCTCCTAAATGGTAAGAGAAACTTCCTGTTTTGTTTTTAGAAAGACTGCTTTTTCCTTCAATCTTAAAATTGATATAACCACTTTGCCAGGTCCAGTACATGCCCTTAACCGGATCTAAATCACCACCCATAATCCCTGAAACATTGGTGCTGCTATCTATTCCAATATTCATTCTGATTTCATCAAATTGGATATCGTTTCCTATTAAAGTAAAAGATAAACTCAAACTATCATTTAAATTGATGAGGTGAAAACTGTTTTCCTCTTTGTAAACCAATTTTCCTTTTTGATACAATTCAATATCAGAAAAATAAAATTTACAAAGGCTGATTTGAATAGAATCGTTTTTAGAAGAAAGGAAATATTTCTTTTCTATTTGAAAATCATCATTCCCCCAAACAGGCTTCAAACGCAGGTTTTGTGCAGTACCTGAATTTGGTATCAGGACATAAATCAAGCCGAAAAGAAAAAGAATGAATTTGATTTTCATACAAGAATAAAGTAGACAAAAGAAAGGAAATTCCTACTTTATGTTTTGTATTGTTTTTGAACACTTAAAATAGCAGATTAATTTTAGTTTCTAAACAAAAAAATAGCTACCCGATGAGTAGCTATTTTTAAAAATAAAGTTATGATTTATTTACTGCAATATGCTTTTGTATAATCATCGCTTCCTCTTCTTTGTTCAAACTGTTTATCGTCGAATACCATAGAAGATTTTGTGAAAGTTTTGATTTCCATTGAATCAGGTCTGTCTCCTGTTTCAATAGTCACCAATACATCTTTACCGTTTAATTTTAATACATTAAAAGTTCCAGCTGACTCATCAAATGTTGTTTTGGTTAAATAGGTTCCATTGCTGTTAAAGGTAATTGTTGCATCTCCTGCATTGAAGTTCATTTGCATTGTGATAGAATCGTTAGCAAGGTTTAATCCCTCAAATTTGTTGATATTCCATTTGCCAATTAGAGCTTCTTTTGAGAAAGTAACAGGTGCATCTGTACTTGTTTCTTCTTCTTTTTTGCAAGCAACCATTGCAAGCAAAAGCATAGGGATGATAAGTTTTTTCATTGTTTTTTATTTTGATTATTGGGTTAGTCGATAATAATTTTTTTAAGAGCCGCTTTGCTCTCAGTTTTTATTTGAATTGAATTGTTTTCTTTTTTGTGATATGGAGATTTTATTGTGTGTGGATTGGTTTGCAAACAATTGAAAAAGAGAAAAGCCATCACTAGTTTCATTGAATTTGCGTAACACATATATTTATAATGCGTCGAAGCGATAGTTCAAACCAAGGTTTAACAAGCTAATTCCATTGGTTCCAGCTTCCCCACTTATGCCGATTTTATTATTGACATAATATCTTAATCCCAATGTGATTGGAAACATGAAATTCGCCTTTGTTGCCAAAGCACTATAGGTAAGGTTTTTAGAATCATCAGGGCTATAATCATAACTCCAAACCAGTAAATGAAGACCAATCCCTCCGTAGAAATCGAATTTTTTTGATGTCTTTCCTAGGAAATGATATAAGGGTCTTGCTCCTACTCCGAAGGCAGTTCCTTTCCAGCTTGCAGGTGTAATTCCACTTGTTAGACTATTACCCACTTCAAAACTTGATTTATTATAAGAAAATGTTCCTCCAACACTTATTCTGTCGCCAAGGGCATAATCCCAGCTCATTGAAATACTTGGAGGATTATCGGCTGTATAAGGGTTGCTTGATAAAAAATTGTAAATATTACCAACCATCATTTGTCCACCACGTGATAATCCTATTTGCAATCCAATTGCATTGTTTTTGTCCGAGTTTTGAGATTTTACATTACCTAAAAACACAACCAATAGCATTAAAATAAGCACTACTTTCCTCATAATTAAATCTGTTTTAGTTTTTGATAAATTTTTGTGTATACAATCCTTCTTGTGTATAGCAGCTTAAGAAGTAAATACCTGGATTTAAACTACTGATATCTATACTTTCATTGATGGATGTTTCGGTTTGAACCAAAGCTCCATTATGGCTATAAATTATATATTTCAAAGGGTGATAACCAGATGGAATTTCTAAGTGTATTTGATTTTCTGCAGGGTTTGGATATAGTTTTATATTTCCCATTGAAGCCACATCTGTAATAGCATTTGGCGTATTGTTATTGTAAACAACTGTGCCGGTTTGCTGAAGTGGCATACCTGATCCATTGCGTGCATAAACTGAATATGCCTTAGTTTTACCATTTTCCTTTTGAGTTACAGTTACTTTGTTTGCCAATTCAAATTGATTATTACTTGCTTGTAAAACAGTTTGTAAGGAAGAATCCAAGCCATTAGAGTAGTAGTAAATAGTGTATGCACTTCTAATAAAGTTTGAACCTGCCACTTTAAATGCCACCAGAGAATCAATACGATTATTGCTTAGGTAGTAAATTGACTTTGCATTTAGTTGCCAAGCTTCACTCAGCCAGCGGTAAGAATAATGTACAAACTGGTTTGGATTCGAGCCTCGTTCAATTGTTATTTTAGCACTATTGGTAAATGGACTACCATTATTGCTTCGCTCAACAACTATGCTAGTATCACCTGTTGCATCAGCTGTGAAGGTGGTTCGTTCTGTATCTTCCCAAGGGTCGTTGCCTTCTTTTTCTCCGGAAATACAAACAGTGGTATTTTGGTTTACAGTACTTGTAATTCTAAAAACTGGCATACCTAACATGGAAGAATTCGACAATCCTGTTAATGGAACACCTTTACTATCATAGGTAATATTATTCATTTGAATGCCTGCAATGGTGATAGAATTGTGTGTAATAGGTTCAACCCTAAGATTGAGACTCCAGATTTCGCCTGCACTAAACTGAGCACTTGCTCCAAAAGAAAAAAGGATGGATAATAGTAGTAGATTTCTTTTCATAAGTTTGTTTTAAATTATGAAGCAAAAATTTTTAATTTCTAATCATTAAGAAATACAGCAGATGCAGTATATTCACACATAGCTATGAGATTACGAGCCATAAAGAAGTATATATTTTTATTGGGAATCCTTTTTCCGGGCTTATTAAATGCGCAATTACAGCGTAACTATACTACCTATAATGTCGATAATGGATTAGGCCAGAACACGGTTTGGGATGCGATACAAGACCATCGAGGCTTTATGTGGTTCAGCACAGCTGATGGTCTTAATAGGTTTGATGGCTATACTATGAAATCTTATAAAAATAAGATAAATGATAGCACTTCAATTTATGGAACAACAGGATTTAATTTTTTTCAGGATGCCAAAAATGTACTTTGGATTGGCCATGATAGAGGGTTAAGTATTTATGATAGAATCCATGATAAATTTATTAATCTATATAAAAACCCGAATGGTATCAGCATTATGGGTGTTGATTCAAATGGTATTTTATGGACCGTATCCGTAGGTAAATATATATATGGTTTTAATTTAGAAAACGGCAAGTTAATTCATCAAGTTTTTATCAATCAAAATTGGCATAACTCTTATGGTTCAATTGTTACCAGTGTCAAGATAAATGGCTCATTTTTTATAGGTCTCTCAGATAATGTCTGTTTGCAGTTTAATCCCTATAATAAATACCATGTAAAGCATCGTTCACCGGTTTTAATTAATTCTACAATTCATGTTTTGGACTCAAATAGGTTTTGTTCTTTTTTAGGAAATAGGGCAGCCATATTCACCGTAAAAAATGATTCAGTTCAAATTAAGATTAAATATTATCCGAAATTAGATACATCGACATTTGTTTTTAGTGGCGGAATTATATTTAATAATAAATTGTATTGTGGAGGTATAAATGGTGTTTTTGTTTTTAATAGACAAACATTAGAATTAGAAGACCAATTAACACATTTTAACAATGGATTAACCGAATCATATTCTTATATCCAAACGCTTAGGTTTGATAACTCAGGAAATTTATACATATGTACCAATGGAGCCGGCCTATTTGTCTATTCACCTTTTAGAAATAGGTTCAAACACTATACAAATTACGCTCCCAAAAAGAGCTTGTTCAAATCAATTATCACTACAAAAGATGGAAGAATATTTGCCGGTGCTTATGCTGAGGGTGTAACCATTTTTCAACCTAACGGAAAATTTCAGTTCTTGAAAATGCCCGATATGAGTGGAAATGAAAGCGTTAGTGCATTGTATAAACTGGGTGAAGATGAGCTCTTACTTACACTCTTCTTCAAGTTGATTAAATACCAACTCAAATCCGGTAAAATTAAATATATTGATATAGATAAAAAGTATATTTCATGTGCATATCCATATTATTATAAAGTTCGAAATGAATTATGGTTAAATAGAAATAACACTGAAGATGCCTGTATTCAAGATGTTTTTACAAACAAAAGAATCTTGGAAATAAAAAATAATACCATCACTTGTTATCAAAAGTTAAATGAAAATCTTCTTTTGATGGGGACAAAAAGAGGATTATTTCTGTATGATTTTAAAACTAAATTGACAAAAACCACAGATGTAAATGAGTTTGTAAAGTCGATTTGTATTGCAAAAGATAAAAAGATTTATGTTGGAACAATAGTTGGCCTATATATTTACGATGCTAATCTGAAACTTTTAAAATATATAAATAATGGAAATGGATTGGCAGATAATTTCATTTATGGTGTTTTAGAAGATAATTACAAGAATATATGGTTTAGTCACAATAAGGGTTTAAGCGTGTATAATCCCACTTCAGAAAAGCTAAAACATTATAGCGTTAAAGATGGACTTCAAAGCAATGAATTTAATACTGGTGCCTATTATAAAGATGAAAATGGTTTGTTGTATTTTGGTGGTGTAAACGGAATAAATGTAATCGATTCAAAGAATATTATAGAGAACAAAAACGCACCGCAAATTGCCATCAACGAAATACTCCTGGGTGATGTTCCTTATAAAACTGATACAACTTATAATGAAATCAAATCACTTAAATTATCTTATTTAGACAATACCTTATCCTTCGATTTCTCTGCATTGGAATTCAGTCAACCCGAACAAAATACCTACCAATATTTCTTAGAGGGATATGATAAAAACTGGATTCAAAGTGGAACCAAACATTTCGCTCGTTATGCCAATCTTCCTCCGGGTGAGTATACATTTAAAATAAAGGCAGCAAACGGCGATGGATATTGGAATGAAACTCCAAGAACTATTACAATTAGTATTACTCCTCCATTTTGGAAAACAAATTGGTTTTATGTTTTAATGGGTTTGTTGGCAATTGTTATTCTTTCTTTTTTGGCTTGGTTGATTATTAGAAGACAAAAATTGAAACTTGAAAGAGCGTATGAAATTCAAAGAAAACTAGAGGAGGAACGATTAAGAATTTCAAGGGATTTGCACGACAATGTTGGTGCACAATTAAGTTACCTCATTACAAATATTGAATGGATGTTACAACATCCTGAACAAATGAGCGAAGCTGAAGAAAAACAACGTTTGCAGGCTTTAAGTGAAGCCGGTAAAAATGCAATTCTTACGCTGCGTCAAACCATTTGGGCCATCAGCCATAAAAGTTTAATGGTTGATGATTTTGCTGATAGATTCAAGCAATTTGTTCTAAAGATGTTAGAATTTGATAAGTCGATTCGGGTACAATTTTCGGATGATTTCACAGTAATTAGAGAGTTAAGTCCTGCTTTAGCGCTCAACTTTTTCAGGATTTGTCAGGAAGCTTTTGCAAATGCTTTAAAACATGCCAAAGCAGATAAATTGGATATTCAATTTTCAAGCAGTACAGAGTATGTTTTTAAGTTTAGTATCAAAGACAATGGCAAAGGATTTAATTGGGTTGAAGGACAGAAAAATGGCCATTATGGTTTAATCAATATGCGTGCCCGAGCCGAGGAGATGGGTGCTAAGCTTGAAATTTGCTCAAAGGAAGGTGAAGGAGCTGAAGTAATTTTATCTTATAAATAATGCATCTGCTGTATGTTTTACTAAAATTTTTACATCCAAATTGCCTGAAAAATGAATGATGTGATACAACTTGTAATTGTAGATGATAAACAGCCCAATAGAGTTTCTTTAAAAGAGAAACTAAGTTTTGTTCCGGAGGTGAATGTGGTATTTCTTGCAGCCAATGGCGAGGATTTTTTAGAACAAATGGCAGAACTCAAACAAAAGATAGATATCGTACTCATGGACATTGATATGCCGGTGATGGATGGAATTAAAGCAGTAAATATTGGCTCTGAAATCTATCCGGATACAAAATTTGTAATGCTCACAGTTTTTGATGATGATGAGAAAATTTTTGATGCGATCAAATCAGGGGCTATAGGTTATTTATTAAAGGATGAGAATGCAGATAGGATTGTAGATGCCATCAAAGAAATAACTGAATTTGGTGGTTCTCCCATGAGTCCGCGTATTGCCAGAAAAGCTTTACAAATTCTTATGAACGCACAAGTTTCAACTGATAAAAAATTGGATTCCGGTTTAAGTGATAGAGAGTTAGAAATATTAAGAGGTTTAGTAGATGGACTAGATTATAAAGCAGTTGCCGAAAAGTTGTTTATTAGTCCTTTAACTGTTCGAACTCATATCACCAAAATCTATAAAAAGCTTAGGGTTAACAATAAAGTTCAAGCAGTTAATCTAGCTATTAAAAACAAATGGTTTTAAGTTTCTAAATTTACTTCTCCCAACTCATAGCTACTTTTCCTTTTGTTCGCATCGATTCGATATAAGCAATGGCATCAGGAATTTCTTTGTATGAAAAGGTCTTTTCGATTTGTACTTTAATTTGTTTTTGCTCCACTAATCCGGCCAGTGTTTCAAGGTCAGTTTTATTTACTTCAGCAGTAAACTGAATAAGCGGAAAACTTCCCAGCATTTTTTTCAATAGTACGCTTGCCATATGTCCTAAACTTGTGAATCCAATCATCACACCACGTTTTCCCATTCTTTTATAATCATCAAAATTTAGGTTGCCGTTGGTATCAATCACCACATCATAAGAACCTTTGTGCGTATGAATATTTTCTTTATCGTAAGCAATTACTTTATCGGCACCCAATGATTCAACAAAACCTATGTTTTTTGATGAACACACTGCTGTTACTTTGGCGCCACGTGCTTTAGCAATTTGAACGGCAAAATGTCCAACTCCGCCAGAAGCGCCATTAATGAGAACTGATTCACCTACTTGTAATTTAGCATGTGTGTCTATTGCCTGAAGTGCAGTTAAACCCGCAATTGGTATACATGCCATTTCAATGAAGCTGGAATCTATTGGCATTTTAGCACAACTTGTTTCCGGAATTTGAATGTATTCAGCAAAAGCTCCACCTATTAAAGACTCACCAAAAACGCGGTCACCAACCTGAAAGTGTTTGATATTTGTTCCTGTTTTTTCAACGATACCTGCGAAATCAGCACCAAGAATTTTGTCTTTTGGTTTGAATAATCCTGTTGTAAATCTGGCTGCAAATGGCGCTCCTCTTAGTATATGCCAGTCCGCTGGATTGGCCGAATTAGCCATTACTTTCACTCTAATTTCATTTTCCTTTAAAGGAGCTAATTCTATTTCTTCAAAGCGAAGTATTTCCGGTCCGCCGTATTGTGTTTTTATAAAAGCTTTCATGTTTTCTAATTGATAATTTTTCAGAGAAAACCATGACGAAGGAAGGGGAGGGAAAGTTACA
>JBMLOK010000201.1:0-2350 GCA_049243005.1 Bacteroidia bacterium
GATAATAGTAAGTTCAAAGAAAATTTAGATAAACTAGTTAAGGAGGGAAAGCAGAAAGCTGAGTTTGGGTCAGGTATTCAAAATCCTTTAGATCAAAAGCTTTCTAAACAAATCCCATTTGTTGTAAGGGCGAATAATTTAGGTGACCAAAAAAGATTCTATTTTACAACAACCATCAATTATCAATTATCTACCAAAAACCGTATGATGATTATTAACGAGGATGGAAAGATTGTTTTTGAAAGATTTACTCCAAATTACTGCTTAGATTTCAAACAATTGGCAGAGAATAGATTTTCATATTATGATTGGAAAGATACTTGTTACTACATATTAGATGAAAAACTTTCTGTAGTTGATACTGTAAAAGCCGGTAACGGAATGGTTACAGATAATCATGATATTCAATTTGACAAAGTGACTGGGAATTATTGGGTTATAGCACAACAAGTTGTTACCATGGATTTAAGTGAAATTGTTTTAGGTGGTCAACAGGATGCTCGTGTTTTAGGAATGGTAATTCAAGAAATTACTCCACAAAAAGAGGTAGTTTTTGAGTGGAAATCATTGGATTTTATCCCAGTTCGTGATGCAGTAAATATCGATTTAGCTAATCCTGGCATCATTGATTATATGCATACAAACTCAATTGATTTGGAATCTGATACTAGTTTTTTACTTTCATCCAGACATTTAAATGAGGTTACTAGAATTAACAGGAAGTCTGGTAATGTTATTTGGAGAATGGGCTTGAATGGCGCAAATAAGAGTTTCAGGTTTACAAACGATCCTGAAGGTTTTACTTATCAGCATGATGCAAGAAGATTAACTAATGGAAACATTTTAATTTTTGATAATGGAAACTTTAAACCCGGAGAAAGATATTCTAGAGTAGTTGAATACCAGATTGATGATATAAACCTGGTTGCAACTAAAGTTTGGGAATACAAGAGTAATGATGCAATTGTTAGTGATTTTATGGGTGGAGCTCAACGTCTTCCAAATGGAAATACGGTAATTGGTTGGGGTGGTACAATTCCTACCTTTACAGAAGTTGATCCAGAGGGGCAGGTAGTTTTTGAGGCAAGTTCACCACTTTGGAGTGTAAGTTACAGAGCCTATCATTTTGATGTTGAATCTATTTTGAAAAATGCAAGTATTCAAAATTCATTAAAAGATACCATTGAATTTTGTAACGAAGATTCTATCAGTATACTTTCTAATATTAATAACTGGATTAGAGCAAATTTTGATGGGAATACTCCTGATTCTCTCATTCAGGTGAATTTCCAGAATTCTAAAGAATTTAATGTGATTACCTGGAATCCATCGAATGGTAACGACTTTTATTCTTTTAGTAATCATCAAATTCATTTTAACTATGCTTACTTAAATCAAAACGACACGACTATTTGTTCAGATAGTAGACTCTTTCATGTATCTGTCGAAAACAATTGCTCGAATATTGAATATTTATGGTCTACTGGTTCAACTGAAAGTTCAATTAATATCGATCCAAGTTTAACCGGCTCAGCAAGTTATTGGGTTCGAATAGGAAATGCACAGTTCTCAAATATTGATTCTTTTCATCTGGAAATTTCAAAAATGGCACCATATGAAATTTTCGGAAAAGAAAATTTTGAAAAGCCTTTTGAAATTGCGACCTATTCAGTCCCTTTTGATCCAAATTATTCTTATAAATGGGATGTTACAAACGGAAATATAATTTCAGGATATGCAACAAATGCAATTCAGGTTCAATGGGGTAAAAGTGATTCAAGCCTTATTTATTCAACAATAATTAATCAATTTGGTTGTAAGGCAAATTCAAAACATACTGTTCAATTACCTTCTTCAACAAATGGAATTTCAGAAAATGACTTTGATTTGTTTAATGTTTATCCAAATCCTTTTAATGATAAAATATCACTTAATATTTTTGATTCAGGAGAATTAAATTTAATTGATGAACTTGGGAAGATTGTCGTTACCCAAAACTTAACAAAGGGCGAGTCTACTGATATTAACACTGAGCTACTTCAACCGGGACTTTATATTCTGCAAATCAAAAACTCAAAAGGAGTTTCTCAAACAAAACTTCTTAAATCTAAATAGGACCGGCTGAAAATCTTTATTAGGACTTATATCAATCAATTAACCTTTGTTTTAATAATTTAAATGCAAGGTTTTAAGACCAATTGCATTAAATTCTTTGCATCAGTTCTATTTCGTTTTCAATAAATCTAAAGACATAAACAAGGTCATCTTTGTCGTTGCTGCCAAATTGAAGTATTCTATATACATCTAATTGGGCAGCGTCTAAAATCTGACCTGTTTCTGTCTTTTTCAG
>JBMLOK010000202.1:0-9413 GCA_049243005.1 Bacteroidia bacterium
GGTCTGAACATTTTTGCATTTTCAAAACCAGGGATTAATCTCAAAGCCTTCAATTGCACATCATCAGGTAATGAAGTGCTAAATCCATTTACATAAATTTCAACTGTGCTCCATCCTTCTGGTTCAACAAAAATTTGGTGTCTGTCGCGTTCAGCAAATCTGTTTATCTTATCTTCAATTGATGGACAATATCTTGGTCCAAGACCTTTTATTCTTCCGGCATACATTGGTGAATCATCGAAACCGGTTCTTAGTATTTCATGAACTTTTTCATTGGTATAAGTTATCCAACAATGTCTTTGGTTTTCTACTGATTTGGTATTTTTTGAATAAGAGAATTTACTAGGATTTTCATCACCGGCTTGAGCTTCCATGGCTTCGTAATTTAAACTCCTACCATCTATTCTTGGAGGAGTTCCTGTTTTCATTCTACCTGATTCAAAACCCAATTGTATCAATTGTTCTGTTAAACCTGAGGCTGATTTTTCTCCAATTCTTCCTCCACCAAATTGTTTTTGTCCGATATGAATGATGCCATTAAGAAATGTCCCATTAGTTAAAACCACCGCTTTTGCAGTGAATTCAATTCCCATACCTACTTTTACTCCTACAACTCGACCGTCTTTAACTAAGAGTTCACTTACCATGTCTTGCCAGAAATCTACGTTAAGATTTTCCTCTAATAGCTGTCTCCATTCTGCACTAAACACCATTCTATCGTTTTGTGAGCGTGGACTCCACATAGCTGGGCCTTTTGAGCGGTTTAGCATGCGAAATTGTATGGTAGATTTGTCGGAAATGATGCCTGAACCACCTCCAATTGCATCTATCTCTCTGATTATTTGGCCTTTTGCTATGCCTCCCATGGCTGGATTACAGCTCATTTGAGCTATTTTGTTCATATCCATGGTTATTAGTAGGACTTTTGATCCCATTTTAGCTGCTGCATTGGCTGCTTCACAACCAGCATGTCCGGCACCTACAACAATAACATCGTAAGAAGAATATAGATTATTTGTTTTCACGTGAAACTTGGTAAATTTTATTGGTACAAAGATAAGGCATGCTCTTCGGCTTCTCGCATCCTGAGTTGGTCATTTTTTGTTTTGTCTTTAAATCCGATGAGGTGTAAGAGTCCATGTGCAATTACTCTTCGAAGTTCAATGCTGGGTTTTATATGATGTAGCATTGCATTTTCTTTTACCCTATCTAAGCTTATATAGATATCTGCTTCGAGGTTCTCATTCTTTTCGTTTAATTGAAATGTAATGATGTCTGTATAGTAATCGTGATTTAGGTGTTCTTTATTTATTTCAAGAAGTTCATCATCACTAACAATACAATAGGATATGCATTCTATTTCTTTTTTGTAATGCTTAGCAATCTGATTACACCAGTTTGTATATTTCTTTTTATTGAAGTTTGTTCTGACTGTTGTACTACTGAATTGTATATTATCTAAGTATTGTGATTGTTCCTTTTTGTTCACTGATTTTTTCATTCTGTGATATTAGTGCTTTGAAAAAGTATGTATCTGTTTGTAGAGGGTTTCCATTGTTATCTGTTCCATCCCATCCTTGTATTAGAGAATTGCTTTGATAAACAATATCACCCCACCTATTGAATATTGTTATTTCTGTTTTATTCAAGTTAATTCCTATTCCATAAAACATAAAGACTTTGTTTGTTCCATTTGGACTAATTGCATTTGGCCAATAGATATTACCTGAGAAACTAAGACATTCTATATTAGACTTTGATCTAGTTAGGACATCGTTTTCTATAGCTTCTACATAATAACACACTGCCTGGTTCTTATCGATCACATCTGTTGTGAATGTGTCAGTGCCTGATTGAAATGCCATGAAACTTGTTGCATTTTCTATATTAGTTCCTGATGCTCTGTTAATTACGTATTCTTTTACATCTTTGTTCCACGTGAAATACCTATTCCAGTTAAGGTCAAGTGTAGGGTCGTTGTTTGTTAGTTCAAGAACGATATTACCTGAAACATTGCTTGTGTCAAATACATTGTTGCATAAGCCAACCGCTATTGCTCTGTATTTGTATCTTTTGTTTACACTTACATTCTGGTCTATATAATTGTTCTGGTTGTTTAGGATTTTAGTTATCTCAGTAAATCCAAGTCCTCCATCTCTTTCTAGTATCAAGTACCTTTTGTTTTGAAGACTGTTTTGTAGTACTTTAATTTCTATGGAATTGTTTTCACGTGAAACATTGGAAATGTATTGTCCATTTGGTTCAATTCTAAAGTAGGGAATTGCATCAGCTGTATTGCTTGATGATGTAATTCTTCTTATGTCTTTTTTAACAGCCCTTACAAAAAATGAGTATGGAATAATCCTATCGAGGTTTTGAATGGTGTAGGTATTTATATTTCCGTTTACTGAATCTAATATTATTTGATCAGGAGCATTGTATCTAAGTATATAATATTTATCTATTTCTGTCCAGCCTTCATAATGACTCCAGTTTATTGTGCATGTTTTAGCACAGGTATCTGTTGTTGCAGTAAGTAAAATTGTTTGATGAATATTTCCATTCAGAGGATTTCTGTTTCCACAACTATCTAAACTAGTGATTTCATACCTAAGTTTGGTAGTAGATGGATTTCCTGAAGAGCCATCAGTATAAAAAGTATCAATATAGTTTTCGATTACTCTTGGGTCTGCCCTATTGTAGTTGTATAAACTATATGATCCAAAGTCGGGACTTTTGTTCGATTGCCAGCCAATAAGAATTCTGTTTGTTCCGAGTTCTACTGAAATGGAATCTAAGAATGATTGATCAGGTTGAATTATATCAACGCTGATTGTATCGCTAATCTCATTTATTACTCCAGCTCCACAATCAACCTGGTATGTGAAATAGTAAGACCAATCTTTGTTTGTTGGAAGATTTGCGCCTAAATGAGTAAATGTGAAATTGTTTGGATTAACTGTATTTGATAGTTCTGTAAATGGAGATGCAATACTTTCACGCCCATATAGAATGAGATTTCCAATGATTGTGCAAGCATTCGGTACTCTAGACCATAAAATTGTGTTATCATTTATACTTCTACACGCTTTTCTTGGTTTGATACTTTGGGCTTGGCTTGCAAAACCTATAAGACTTAATATGATATATAGTTTTAATCTTTTCAATTTTTTCCTACAACCATTTCAACGAGACCCTCTTCTGTAAAGTATTTTTGAGCTGTGAGCAATAGTGTATCAGAATCGATATTATTTATCTTTTCAATGAAGTTTGATAGATAATTATCTTCTAAATTGTAATCAAGGTTTAGTTTCATTCTATTGGATAATGAAAGTGTATTATCAAGACTCTTTAGAATTGAACCTAATAGATAATTCCTTGCTATATTGATTTCTTCATTAGAGATTTTTGTTTCTCTAAGAATGCTCATTTCCTTATAGATTTCCTCAATGCCTATATTCTTTGATTTGGAATTGATTTCTGTTTCTATATACCAGGTGGAGCCAAGTTTATTTATTTCATGACTTGAATAGATTCCATAGGTTAGTCCCTTTTCTTCCCTGATGTTTTTCATCAACCTTGAACCAAAGTATCCACCAAAGATTAAGTTTAGTAATTGGAAGGCTGCAAAATCCTTATGGTTTCTGTGTAATCCGTGTTTACCTATTCTAATTGCAGCTTGTACAGAGTCATTCTTTTCCACGAAGTATTTTCCAGGTACAATGATTGGTGGTGTTTCACGCTTCGATTGTCCTGATTTTTCTGACTCTTTGAAGTTTAGTTGAGATGAAATCTGGCTTAGTGTTTCATGTGAAAAGTTTCCACTAAGTATGGCATATTTCAGGTTGTTTAGAATATAGTTTCTGTGAAATTCAACCAATTCATCACGTAAGATGCTCTCGATATTTTCCGCTGAATTTGATTTCCCATAAGGATGATCTTCACCAAAGATGTTCTTTGCAAACTCCCTTCTGCAGATGTATGAGTTCTTTTTCTGGTTAACTTTAAGCTTTTGAATCGCATTTCTTTTCAAAGTATTTAAAGCTTTATCGGGGAAATTTGATTCTGTTATTGCTTCAATGAATAGTGGTAGACAATTGGCCAGATGTTTTTCTAGGCAGTAAAGCGTCGCTACCGTATCATCCTCTCCGCTTTTAACCTGGAAATAGGAACCGTAAAAGTCCAACGCATTTAGGATTTCTTTTCCTGATTTATTCTTGGTTCCTTCACTTAGCATACTTGCCGTGAATGAGGAAATACCAGTTTTATTTTGTTCGATATAACCTGCTTTAAATACCAAATCTAGCTTTATAACAGGTTCTGTTCCTCCTGAATGAAAGTAAATTGGTGCTCCACCTACAGTTACTTCAGATTTAAATCTATCAAACTTTAGATTTTTTATGCTTTCAGTTTGCGGAATGATTGTTCTATTTAGTGTCATTGTTTGTAGCTTGGTAAATGATGGTTGAGCAATTGTTTTCCTGTAGTGTTTTGGATATTTCTTCCTTCATATATTCAACATCGATTTCCAGGTATAAGTCGATTTCTTTATTCACTAATTCTATATCCCCAAGGTATTCTGCATAAGCAAGTTTCATTGCTCTGTTTAAGATATTGACATCACCAAAACGAATATTTGTCTCTGTTTTGTTTTGCACCTTTTTTAATTCGGTTTCTGAAATGCCTGTTTTTATCAGGTCTGATAACACTTCACGAATTGCATTTTCGGCATCTTCAATTGAGACTTGTGGTAATATTTTCCCTTCAATCATAAAGAGTCCGGGTTCTGCATCGCCGCTGATGTATGCATCTATTTCTGAGAAAAGCGATTTTTCTTTTACCAAAACATCATACAAAGTGGAAGCTTTTCCGCTGCCAATAATGTCTGAAAGTAAATCCATGGCGTAATAGTTTTTATCAAGCCTCCCCCCCATGTGATATGCCTTCAGAATTAGGTTAGCCGGGACATCAGATTCAATAGTTTTGCGTCTTGGTTCTTCCTGTTTCGGTTCCATTTCGTAAGCCGGTTTTTGGATATTTTGAGCAGGAATTTCACCAAACCATTTCTCACATAATTCTTTGGTTTTGTCTAAGCTGATATTTCCGGCAACCACCAATACGGCATTATTTGGTGCATAGAAATTCTTGAAGAAGTCTTTAACATCTTCTAAGTTGGCGTTTTCAATATGTGAAATTTCCTTTCCAATTGTTGGCCAATTGTACGGATGTTTTTGGTAAGCTAAAGGTAGAATATGCAGCCATAAATCGCCATAAGGTTGGTTTAAATAACGTTCCTTAAATTCTTCAATCACAACGCCTTTTTGTACATCCAAAGATTTTTGGCTAAAATCAAGACTTAACATCCTATCGCTTTCAAGCCAGAAACCCGTTTCAATGTTGGAAGCAGGTACAGTTAGGTAGTAATTGGTAATGTCGTTTGAG
Source organism: Bacteroidia bacterium (assembly GCA_049243005.1). Classification (GTDB taxonomy): domain Bacteria; phylum Bacteroidota; class Bacteroidia; order UKL13-3; family UKL13-3; genus CAISCU01. The sequence continues at coordinate 5,443 of JBMLOK010000202.1, forward strand.
GTAAATGCGTTATTCTCCCCTCCTGCAAATTGAAGTGGTGTATCGAACTCAGGAATATTGATGGAACCACCAAACATAAGGTGCTCAAATAAGTGTGCAAAACCTGTTTTATTGGGGTTCTCATCTTTTGAACCTACCTTGTAAAGTAGATTTAAAACACACAATTGCGTATTGTCGTCTTGATGATGAATGACAGTTAAGCCATTGTTCATCGTGTATTTAGTATATTGAATCAAAGTGAATCTCCTTTCTTACAAAATTAGATTTCACGTGAAATCTAACACCAGAAGGAGTTAACAAGAATTAGGCTTTGAGTGTTGATTGTATCAAATTAACCTACATTGAAATCATGCCTTGGTTCTTAAAAAATGAAGATTTTAACTTCAATTAAATGAAGCTTTGATCTAATGAAGTAAATTTTGATTTCGATTTATTTTCTAATCAGAAAAATAATAAAGATAAAGCCCCAATAAAATTTTGAGGATTTTTCTGGTTTTTGGTAAAAGTTCTGCCAGAGAATGAAAATTTAATAGAGTTTTTGAGAGGCTAAACTATTGATATTTAGCCTGATTTAAGCGATAACTTTAGTTAATTTAATTCCAAACGGCTGAGAATCGCGTAGAATTATATTTCTTTCTCCCACTTGGCAACTACATATGTCGCTAAACAGTTACCAATAACGTTAACAGTGGTTCTACCCATGTCCATAAGCGCATCAACAGCAAGAATTGCAAATGCTTTATGTGGATCTAATCCCAAAGAAGAAACAGTGCTTACCAAAATTAAAAATGAAGCTCCCCTCACTCCTGCTACACCTTTACTTGTTAGCATGAGAATTAAACACATTTGAATTTGTTCTGATACACTTAAATCAATTCCCGATGATTGAGCAATGAAAACTGAAGCTAGTGAAAGATAGAGTGTAGTTCCATCAAGATTAAAGCTGTAGCCTGTTGGAAGTACAAATGCGACAACCTTTCTTGGAATGCCCATTGCTTCCAGATTTTCCATGGCTTTGGGTAAAGCTGCTTCTGAACTAGCTGTAGCGAATGCAATTGAAACCGGTTCGTAAATGGTATGAAGGAATTTTTTGAATGGAAGCTTAACAAGTAAAGCAATCGGTAATAAAACGAGAACCAAAAATGCAAACAATGCTACGTATAAAGTTCCAACCAGTTTTAGCAGGTTTCCAATCACGCCAAGTCCCATTCCTGCTACAGAATACGCCATTGCGCCACCAACAGCTAAAGGTGCAAACCACATCACAATATTGGTAAATTTAAACATGGTTTCACTCAGACCCTCCATGAAGTTTAGAACCGGCATTTTTTTACTTTCATCTTTTACCATGGCCAAACCAATTCCGAATAAAATACTGAATAAAACTATTTGAAGAATCTGATTATCAGCAACAGATTTTGCAATGTTTTCCGGAAAAATATCAAGAATAACATCATGAGATTGTTTCTGTGCAAGCAGTTTTTCTGCCTTTTCAACCTGAGCTTCTGCAGCATTTAAATTCGTTCCCCAACCTGCACCACTGATATTTATGGCTAATAATCCAACTATAAGTGCCAGTGTAGTAACCACTTCAAAGTATCCTATTGCCTTTAAACCCATTCTCCCAACTTGTTTTATGTTTGAATGTCCGGCAATTCCAACTACCAGCGTTGCCAGTAAAAGTGGAGCAATAATGGTTTTTATTAAACGGAGGAAAATATCGCTAAAAATTCTAAGTGGCTTAGCATCAGAAGGAAAGTGAAAAGGTAAACCCATTTCCTCCAGACTTTGGGAGATTAAAGGAAGGTCTAGTCCTAATGCAACTCCCATAAACATACAAACCATAATCCAGGCTGTTAAATTTTTGGTACTAATTGCGTACCAGCAGCCAAAGAATAAAGTGATAAAATGTAACAGGATATTTGTACCATTTAATGTACTTGAGACCAAGTGCGACAATATGGTTACTGCTGAAAAAACTGCGATGATTAGAAGTAATTTTTTGTTATTCATTTTATATTCCCTTATTTCAAACATAGTTACTTAAAGCCATTTTCTAAAATTATTGAAATTCTGAATTTTGATAAAAATGTAATTAAGCATTAAACCTTTTGTATTTTTGATTATCTGAGTGGTATATAAAATTTAATAATTATGAAAAAGTTCATTCAATCGGCTACTCTGGCGCTGTTGCTTTTAACAGTTGGCTTTACATCTTGTAGAAAAAATGAAAGTTCGGAAAGTGACTTAACTTCTATGCAAGATCAAAATAGTGCGGACTTTAATGTTGACCTAATTGTAAAAGAGGTTGATATGGCTGCAACTGATGGTGGATTAAAGAAAGGCGGTTTTCCAATTGTTACCATTGATTCGGTTTCATCTCCAAGAACAATGACAATTGATTATGGTACAACGAATTATGTTTGTGAAGATGGTAATTTAAGACGTGGTGTAATTCTTGTAACATGGACAGGAGCTTATAGAGAATCGGGTACTGTCATCACAATTAACTTTAAAGATTTTTACCAAAATGATAACCATGTTGAAGGAACAAAAACTGTAAGTAATATGGGCTTAAATGCCAGTAAACAAATGACTTACAATGTAGTTGTTGAGATGAAAGTTACGAATACATCCAATCAGGTTTATAGCTGGACATCAAACAGAACAAGAACATGGATTAGTGGTTACGACACAAAAACAAAGTGGGATGATATATATTTAATTAGCGGCACATCGTCAGGAACCAATAGAAAAGGAGATTTATTTACGGCTAAAACTATATCAGATTTAAAAATTGATATGAGTTGCCAATGGAGAGTTGTTAGTGGAATTGTAGAAATGAATCCCGAAGGCAAATCTACACGCACCATTGATTATGGAAATGGCAACTGTGATAATGAAATTTCGGTGACAGTAAACGGAAAAACTCGCACAATGAGTAGAAGAAAATAGTCATAATCAAAGAGTTTGAGTAAGGGTCGGAAGTAATTTCGGCCCTTATTTTTTTGAAAATGAAGCATATGCAGCTTTAATTCGTATCTTTGCAGGCTATTTTATGAGAAACGAACAAAGTAACAGAAGCCCAAGAGGCAATAGAGGTGGTTCAGGTTCAGGAAATTCTTTTGGTTCGGGTAACAGAACACCCAGGAAAAGCGCACCAAAAGGCTTTACAAAGAAATCTGAAATGAAAGGCTGGAATAAGAAATCCGGCGATGAAAAAGAAGTAGATTACAGGTATGCTAAACCGGGAAGTAAAGGCAAAGACGTTGAATTAGGCAAAAAACCGAGAAGAAATTCAAGCGATTCTGAGTCAAATTTTCGCAAATCGAGTGATGATAAACCAAGAAGATCTTACACAAAATCAGATTCTGGCTCTTATGTAAGAGGGGAAAAACCTGAAGGAAGATTTAGTAAAGGTCCAAGAACCGAATCAAGTGAAGGAAGAAATTCACGATCATACGATTCAAGGCCATCAAAATCGGGTTCAACAACCGGTAGATTTAGCAAAAGAGAGGGTTCTGATTCAGAAAGACCTAGAGCGCCTTACAAATCAGACAGACCATATTCAAACAGAGAAGGTTCTTCTTCAGACAGACCAAGAGCTCCTTACAGAAAGCGTGAGGAAGGCGATTCTTTTAAATCGGATAGACCTTATTCAAACAGAGAAGGCTCATCATCAGACAGACCAAGAGCACCTTACAGAAAGCGCGAGGAAGGCGATTCATACAAATCTGATAAACCATATTCGAAAAGAGAGGGTTCTTCATCTGATAGACCTAGAGCACCATACAAAAAGCGTGAGGATGGCGATTCTTATAAGTCAGACAGACCTTATGCTAAAAGAGAAGGTTCTTCATCAGACAGACCAAGAGCTCCTTATAGAAAACGTGAAGAAGGTGATTCATTTAAATCTGACAGACCTTATTCACCAAGAACTTCATCATCAAGTGATAGACCAAGCAGATATT
>JBMLOK010000203.1:0-2679 GCA_049243005.1 Bacteroidia bacterium
TTGATGATTGATATTTCGCACAGTATGATTTTGTATGGGGAAGACAGAATCACACCTGCAAAAAAAGTAGCAATGGCTTTGGCCGAATTAATCAAAACAAAATACCCTAAAGATACACTTGATATCATAGTTTTTGGAAATGATGCCTGGCCAATTGAAGTGAAAGATTTACCTTATTTGCAAGTTGGGCCTTTTCATACAAATACCTATGCAGGATTAGAATTGGCAATGGATATTCTTAGAAAAAGAAGAAATACCAATAAACAGATTTTTATGATTACAGATGGTAAACCAACTTGTTTAAAAGAAGGTGCAGGTTATTACCAAAATAGTTTTGGTTTGGATAGAAAAATTATCAATAAAACCTTAACCATGGCTGCTCAGGCCAGAAGATTGAATATTCCTATCACCACATTTATGATTGCAAGTGATCCTTATCTGCAAAAATTCGTAAGAGAATTTACAGAAGTAAACAATGGCAAAGCTTACTACAGTAGTTTAAATGGTTTGGGTGATTATATTTTTGAAGATTTTGAAAAGAATAAAAGAAAGAAAGTAAAATAGAATGAATAGTTTATTAAAAATTAAAACTCTTGGCGAACTCAAAAAGAGTGGTTACGTGGCTCTAAGCGTGAAAGAGGAAATGCGCAAAAATTTAATCTCATTTCTTCAAAAAGGTGAAAATCCTTTTACAGGAATTGAAGGTTATGAAGACACTGTTATTCCTCAATTGGAAACTGCAATTTTATCAAGACACAATATGATTTTACTTGGTTTACGTGGACAAGCTAAAACACGTATTGCCAGGTTAATGCTGAATTTATTGGATGAATACATTCCTGTGGTTGAAGGTTCCGAAATCAATGATGATCCTTTGTTGCCTTTATCGAGATATGCAATTGATTTAATTGAAGAAAAAGGTGACAAAACTCCAATTAGCTGGATGCACAGATCAGATAGATATACCGAGAAATTGGCTACACCCGATGTAAGTATTTCTGATTTAATTGGTGATGTTGATCCGATAAAAGCAGCTTCTCTTAAACTTCATTACAACGATGAAAGAGTGATTCACTTTGGATTGATTCCAAGAAGTCACAGATGCATTTTTGTTATCAATGAATTGCCCGATTTACAAGCAAGAATTCAGGTTTCATTGTTTAATATTTTGCAGGAAGGTGATATGCAAATCAGAGGTTTCAAATTGAGATTACCTTTAGATGTACAATTTGTATTTACGGCCAATCCTGAAGATTATACAAACAGAGGAAGCATTGTAACTCCTTTGAAAGATAGAATTGATAGTCAGATAATAACTCACTATCCTAAATCAATTGAGATTGCTAAAAGAATCACCATTCAGGAAGCACATATCACCAAGGAACAAAGAGAAAATATTGTTGTTCCAGAATTGATTTTAGACCTGATTGAACAAATTGCAATGGAAGCCAGAAACAGCGAATTGGTTGACCAGAAAAGTGGTGTAAGTGCAAGGTTGACAATCTCTGCTTTAGAGAACTTATATAGTGCTGCTGAAAGAAGAATTTTAATCAACAAAGAAAAAAATACCATAGCTCGTTTATCAGATATTTTCGGTGCTGTACCAAGTATAACAGGTAAAGTGGAATTGGTGTATGAAGGAGAATTGGAAGGTGCAGGGAATGTTGCTATGACCTTAATTGGTAAGGCTATTAGAACTATATTCCTTAACTATTTTAATGATCCTGAAAAAGCTAAAAAATCGAAGAAAGCCAATCCTTATGAAGTACTTTTAAATTGGTTTAACGATGGTTATGATACCAAATTAAATTTCAATGATTCATTAAAGGCTTATGAAGATGCTTTAAATAAAGTTGAAGGATTAAATGAATTGGTACAAGCCAAATTCCCAGGATTAAATAATGTTGAATTGATGTTGTTCAAAGAATTGGTATTGTACGGATTATCTGAGTATAGTCAATTAAGCAGACATAATCTTGCAAGAGGAATTGAATTTAAAGATTTAATGAGTGGTATGTTCTCTATGAAAAGAGATGCACGCGATTTAGAGGAATAAAATTCTTATTCTTGTATTGATTTAATTAATATGAAAACTAAAGAAGAAATTGTAAAAGACTGGTTACCCCGTTATACAGGTAGAGAATTAGATGGATTTGGTGAGTATATTTTACTCACTAATTTCATCAATTATGTAGAAATGTTCGCAGCTAAATTCGGTGTTGAAATCATGGGTAAAGACAAGCCCATGCAAACAGCAACAGCCGAAAATATTACCATCATAAATTTCGGGATGGGAAGTGCAATGGCTGCAACGTGTATGGATTTATTATCAGCAGTTAAACCTAAAGCAGCTTTGTTTTTGGGTAAATGTGGTGGTTTGAAAAAGAATACAAAATTAGGTGATTTGATTCTTCCAATTGCTGCAATCAGAGGTGAAGGAACCAGCAATGATTATATCATGCAAGAGATTCCGGCATTACCATCATTTCGTATGCAAAAGGCTGTTTCTGCAGCAATTGTTGCACATGATATGGATTACTGGACTGGCACTGTTTATACAACCAACAGAAGAGTTTGGGAGCATGATGAAGAGTTTAAATCGTACTTAAGAAAAACACGTGCGATGGGAATTGATATGGAAACTGCAACCATATTTATTGTTGGTTTTGTGAATGAAAT
>JBMLOK010000204.1:0-13049 GCA_049243005.1 Bacteroidia bacterium
GATAGTGGTGGTGCACGTATTCAAGAAGGTGTAGTATCTTTAGGTGGATATGCCGATATCTTTTATAGAAATACTTTAGCTTCGGGTGTTGTGCCTCAGCTTTCTGCAATTATGGGTCCTTGCGCTGGTGGTGCTGTTTATAGTCCTGCTATTACCGATTATATTTTCATGGTTGAAAATACCAGTTATATGTTTGTAACGGGTCCGAATGTGGTAAAAACAGTTACACATGAAGAAGTTAGTTCAGAAGATTTAGGTGGTGCTTCTGTTCATTCTGCTAAAAGTGGTGTGGCTCATTTTACTGCTGCAAATGAAGTGGAGTGTATCAGACAATTGAAACAAATATTGAGTTATGTTCCTCAAAATTGCGAAGAACAAGCGCCATTTGTACCCTATACAATTGCTGATGAAGAAAGACCAAAATTAGCTGATTTGGTTCCTGAAAATGCCAATCAACCTTACGATATCAGAGAGGTAATTGAAGAAGTTGCTGATGAAGACAGCTTTTTTGAAGTACATAAAAACTATGCAGAAAACATTGTTGTTGGTTTTGCAAGATTAGCAGGAAGAAGCATTGGTATCGTTGCCAATCAACCTGCATTTTTAGCAGGTGTATTAGATATCAATTCATCTAAAAAAGCAGCACGTTTTGTAAGATTCTGCGATTCATTTAATATTCCTTTATTGGTATTCGAAGATGTACCCGGATTCTTACCAGGAACCGATCAGGAGTGGAATGCCATCATAACAAACGGAGCAAAATTATTGTATGCATTTTGTGAAGCTACAGTACCAAGAGTAACTGTAATTACACGCAAAGCTTATGGTGGTGCTTATGATGTAATGAATAGTAAACACATTGGAGCAGATATGAACTTTGCTTGGCCTACAGCAGAAATTGCTGTAATGGGAGCAAAGGGTGCTGCTGAAATTATTTTCAAAAAAGAAATTGATGCAGCCGAAGACAAAGCTGCTGCTTTATTAAGTAAAGAAAAAGAATATGGCGATTTGTTTGCCAATCCTTATAGAGCAGCTGAAAGAGGTTTTATTGATGAAGTAATTTTACCTGAAGAAACCAGAACTAAATTAATCAAAGCCTTTAAAATGCTTGAAAATAAAGCAGTGAAACTTCCAAGAAAAAAACACGGAAATATTCCTTTATAGAAAATTTATTATATTGGCATTAAACTTGTTGTATGAACGTTTGTACAACAAGTTTTTTGTTTTAATAAACCCGATATGAAAATTAAATTAATTTCAGGATTGTTACTTTTGTCTTTTTTATTTGGCTTGAATTCAACTGTTTTTGCACAGGTTGAAAGAAAGGTTTCTACAAAAATTACTTCGGTACAGGTTTATCCAAGTCAGGCAATTGTAAGTAGAGTTGCCATTGTTGATTTACAAGAAGGAATACAGACACTTAGTTTTGATAAAATTTCTCCTTTTATCAATTCAGAAAGTATTGAAGTGAAAACGGAACTTGGAACCATATTATCTGTTGGTACCAAAAACGATTTCATGCGTCCTGATGAAAAACCTGAATACATCTTACTTTTAGAAGATTCATTAGAAAGAGTGAATGCTGCATTGGCAGATTTTAAAGCTGAAAAAGAATCAATTGTACATGAAAAAGATTTGATGTTAGCTAACAGACAGGTTGGTGGAACACAAATTGGGGTTAAAGCAGATGAGCTGGAAGACCTGATGATGGTTTACAAAAAGAAATTACAAGAGTTTAAAGTGAATTGGTTCTATTATACAAAACAGGAAAAAATTTATGGTGAACTCAAACAAAAATTGGAATCACAATTACAGGAATACAGTCAGGGAGTTCTTTCATTAAACAACCAAATATTACTTACCATTAAAGCCGATAAGCCTTTGCCTGCTCAAAAAATTGAAATCAGGTATTTGGTAAACAATGCCGGTTGGACACCCTATTACGATATCAGGGTAAAAGACCATAAATCGCCGATGGTATTTTTCTTAAAAGCAAAAATTGTTCAAAGCACCGGAGAAGATTGGAAGAATGTAAGTTTGAAATTAAATACAGCTAATCCTTCATTAGGTGGCGTTCAAGTACCATTAAATCCGAATATCTTGAGATTTAAAAGTTATCAAGTATTAGTTGCCAAACAGCTTGTTTACAAACGTGAAAGCGCACCAGCAGGAGCTCCAGCCATGCAAAACGATGATGATGGCAGAATGGATATGGTTCAAAGTTCAACAATCGAACAAAATGCTGTTTCCATGGAATTTGTCATCAATAACAATTATTCCATTCCATCCGACAATTCAGCGCACCAGATTGATGTAACAAATATTTCAGTTCCTGCTGAATATATTTATACGGTTTGTCCTAAATTAGACAAAGATGTTTTTGTAAGTGGCATGGTTCCGGCTATTGATTTAATTAGTCAGTTACCCGGTGAAGCCAATGTTTATTTTGATGGAACATTTACCGGAAAAACCATTTTGCAACAAGGAGCAAAAGATACTTTACAAATCAGTTTGGGTAGAGATAGAAGAATTGTTGTTGACAGAATTCGTGTAAAAGAAATGAATAGTAAATCATTTTTTGGAGGAACAAAAACTGAACAAAGTAAGTATGAAATTTCTGTTAGAAATACCAGGAAAGAACCAATAGATATTATTGTTACCGACCAAATACCATTGAGTTCAGAAAAAGAAATTGAAGTGAAAGTAATTGATTTAGGTGGCGCAAATCATGAACTTGAAACAGGAAAATTGACCTGGAAAATTAAATTTGCTGCAGAGGAAAGTAAAAAACTTAGTTTTGCTTTTGAAGTAAAATACCCAAGTGATAAACAATTAGAAGCTTATTAATAAAAACAATATCTATACCATGAAAAAAATAATAGCAAGTATCCTTTTCCTTTTTGTATTTGGAATTGGAATCAGTCATGCCCAATTGGGTGGTGTGCTCGATCAGGTGAAAAAGAATGCCCAAACAGGTTTAAGTAATGCACAAAAACAAGCATCAGCAAGTGCCTTATCAAAAATTGATGCTGAGTTGATGAAAAAATTTGGCTTAGATGGAGCAAAAACCAGTATTGTAGGAAACACATTAAAAGTGCTTGTAGCTGATCAAGATTTTGCAGGTTTAAATGCTGATTCTAAATCAAAAACTGCTACTGCTGTAAATACCGCAACCAAATCATTATTAAGTAAAATGAGTCCCGATTTACTAAAATCATTAGGCTTAAATAACCTAAATACTGTTGTAGTTGAAATGGTAAATAAAATGGGAAATACTGCAAGATTAAAAGATACATTTACATTCAAAAAATAAAATATTCCTTGTAAAAAGAAGTCGTTTGCTTTAAATGGTGAACGACTTTTTTTATTGCTTTAAGGTTCGAATTTAACTGCAAAAGAATTTTCTTTTATGGTTTCATAAAAATTAAATAGCTTGCACACTTATGGGAATCAAATCTGTTTTAGCCAAAGTTTTTGCTGCTTATATTTCTTCAAAAGTTAAAAAGGAAAGCGAATTAGCTCTTGAACACCAGGAGTTAATCAGAAATGAACTTCTTCAAAAAGCTGCCAATACCAAATTTGGGAAAGACCACAAATTTGCTTCTATTCAATCCTATAATGATTTTAAAGCCAATATTCCTGTTAGAGATTACGAAGGTTTAAGAACTTATATTGATGCAGCGGTTAATGGAGAAGCAGATGTTTGTTGGCCTGGCCGACCTTTGTATTGGGCTAAAACATCAGGCACAACTTCTGGTGTTAAGTATATTCCAATTACAAAAGAATCCATACCTTATCATATCAACTCAGCACGAAATGCACTCTTGTGTTATATCGCCGAAACGGGTAATTCAAAATTTGTTGATGGCAAACTAATTTTCCTTTCAGGTAGTCCAGAAATGGACAAGAAAAATGGAGTTTTTACTGGCCGATTAAGTGGCATTGTCAATCATCATGTTCCTCAGTATTTAAGAACCAATCAATTGCCTTCTTATCCAACAAATTGTATCGATGATTGGGAAGAAAAAGTAAGTGCCATTGTTGATGAAACTTTTCATCAAGACATGAGTTTGATTAGTGGAATTCCACCTTGGGTTCAAATGTATTTCGATTTGTTAATGCAAAAAAGCGGCAAAACTATTGGTGAATTGTTTCCAAATTTTTCAGTATTTGTTTATGGCGGTGTCAATTTCGAACCTTATAGAGCCCGCATCGAACAAAGCATTGGAAGGAAAATTGATACCATCGAAACCTATCCTGCATCAGAAGGATTTATTGCCTATCAAGATACTCAAACTCAAAAAGGACTTTTATTATTAACCAATAATCAAATGTTTTATGAGTTCATTCCTGTCGATGAATTCTTCAATGAAAATCCTACTAGGATTTCATTAAAAGATGTGGAATTAGATAAAAACTACGCCATCATTTTAAATACAAATGCCGGTCTTTTTGGTTACAATATTGGTGATACAGTAAAATTTGTTTCACTAAACCCTTACAGAATCGTAGTTAGCGGAAGAATCAAACATTTTATTTCCGCATTTGGCGAACACGTAATAGGAGAGGAAGTTGAGTTTGCATTGATGAGTGTTGCTAAGAAACATGGCATTGAAGTCATTGAGTTTACAGTTGCTCCACAAGTAAATCCGGAATCAGGATTGCCTTATCACGAATGGTTTGTTGAGTTTGCAAATGAACCAACTAATATGGAGCAATTTGCGGCTGAAGTAGATGCAGCCATGCAGTTAAAAAACATTTATTATAAAGACTTAATCGATGGTTCAATTTTACGTCCGCTGGTATTAAAATCATTGGCCAAAAACGCCTTCATCGACCTCATGCGCTCCATGGGAAAATTAGGTGGCCAAAACAAAGTACCGAGATTAAGCAACGATAGAAAATTAGCAGATTTATTGAGTTAAATTTGGTTTGTTCAAGTCAATCCTAAACTAAATTCAAGTACCTTTTAAATAAGATTTAGAAGTAAAATTCTTATCCATAATAAGCATTTATTTTTTTGGGGCTTGCCGCCAGGCTTAGCAAAATTGATTGCTAAAAGAATTATCCTGCCAAGCCTGCCGGCCGGGCTGTTTGTTCCAAGCTGTTAATGGCTTGTCAGTGGCTATTGGGCCTTTGCAGGGCTTCCTCCGGTCGCCTGCAAAAACCCATATCCACAAGCCAATCCATCAACAGGCTTTCCACGTTCATCCCTAAGCCGAATCTGTTTTCATTAAGCAAAATTGTTTACCAATCACAATTGATTTTATAATCATTTTTTATCTATTCAAACATAAAAAAAATCATCAACCCAAAGGAATCACAAGTTGAATACTCGTACCTTCTTTGCCAGAACTGATTTCAATTTTTCCATTTAAGGCATTGGTTCTTTGTTGCATACTAATCAAGCCAAAAGCCTTTCCCGACTTAAGCGTTTCTTCAACCTCAAACCCAGCTCCATTGTCCATGTATTTAACCATTATTTGATTTCCCTCAGATTCAATAATAATTTTAGCTGATTGAGCATTTGCATATTTTATGGTATTGGAAATGGCTTCCTGAATAATCCTATAAATGTTTAATTCTTGTTTTGAATTTAATGTTCCAGCCTTATAATTAATTTCATGAGAAATAAATAAACCAGAATTTTTTTCGATTGAAAGCAACAATTGTTCAAGACTCAGTTTTAAACCAATTTCTTCAAACATAACTGGAAATAGGTTCCTACTAATTTTTCTTACTTCATCAATCACTTCATCAATTTTATCTTCATTGAATTGTAGTTTTTTATTGATGGAGTTTTTTATATTCAATAAATCATGTCCAATGCTATCGTGTAAATCTTTGGCAATACGCTTTCTTTCTTCCTCCGTATTTTCCATCAACTGTTGAGTAAATAATGCTTCTATTTTTCTTTTTTCTGCATTTATTCTTTCTCTCTGTTTAATGATATAAATGAAGAATCCTAATGCCAAAATAATTATAAAGAGAACTAAAAGAATAATATCTCTTTGTTTGTTTTTTAGTTTTTCAGCCTGATTGTTAATTTCTTCATTTTTCTTCTCAGTTTGATATTTAATTTCTAAATCTAATAGTTGTCCTTTATTATTTAATTTGGTTCTTTTTCTAACAATTTCATTCGATTTTCTCAAGTAATTTAGTGCTTTTTTATAATCCCCAATATTTTCAGTTAAATCTAAAAGCATGATATTTGTTCTCCAAGCTTCCCACCAGATTTCTTTTTTCTCATAGGTATTTGCCATTTCAATTAATTCCGCCTCATTCAAATAACTTTTATTTATTTTTTGATAATAAATTGAAGTAAGAAATTTGAATTTATGTGTTAATGAAGGACTATTTATAATATTGATTACTTTTTCAATTTTATCTAAGGTGATTTTCATACTATCTAAATCATTCTTTGACTGATAAAATTGGAAATTGATGTCTTCACATACCCAAATATTATAAGGACTTCTTTTAGAATATGCATTACAAATGGCGTTCATTTCTCTTAATATAAACTCATGTTTTGCATTGAAAACAAAGTTTTCTGAAGCATTTTTTTCATAAATAAAATAATTGCTTAATAATGGAATTAATGTATTGGTATCATTTTTTTGCCTCGAATTTAATATAGCAAGATTGTTATACATAATGGCATTTTGATAGGCCTGCACATTATTGTAAATACCAGAAATATTTGAATAGGTAACAGCAATGTTAATTGTATCCTTTTCTTTTTGATAATAATCTAATCTTTCAAATTGAAGTTGAATGGCTTTATCTGTTTCATTTTTATCTTCATATATTTCAGATAACATACCCAAACATTTAATTCTAAACCTAGGTAAAATATCAGGGTGATTTATGCCATCATTAAACCATTTTTCAGCCTCTGGATATTCTGAATTGGTTTCATATTGACTTCCTATATAATAATACAGTTTAATAAGTTCTCCATTAACCGTTGAAATCGGTTCAAACTTTTTTAAATGTTGCTTGGCTGTTTCTAAATAAAATGAATCATAGATATAATTCTGGTCTACCATTTCTCCATAAGCCAGTAAACAAAAGAGGGCAGAATCTGAATGCTTATTATTTAGAAAATCTTGGTAGTATTTATTAAAAGTTTGGATATAATTTTTCTCATCATAGTTATCTGAATTCAACAGCCATTTATATTTTTCTCCAATTACATCTTTATGATGCCAAGGTTTTGTAGTATTCTGTTCACTTTTTTTATTGCATGCAATTGAGCTTATTAAATAAATAAACAATAGAAAAAACGCAAATGAAGGAATTTGTTTGTTTTTCATAGTTTGAAGGATTCAGTTTATAATGGAATTAAAACAACACTCACCAAAATTAGAAAAACGAATATCCACAAGTTTTCCAATAATTTATTCTATTAAAACTTTATATCTTTTGAAATTGAGTTAGGTCTTTATATTAATCTTAGTTAAATTGGAAATAGAATATTTTTTTAATGAAAATTTCTAAAATCCCATTAAGATGAAATTTTTGTAATAAGTAAAAGTCAACCTAAATGCTACAAGCAAGAGGTTCGTGTCCTTTTGGGGTGCTTTGTTTGTCTTATTAATTTTACTGTTAAAGAAACTGATATTCGTATTAGAAAAATATAAAATCAAGCTAAATCTTGCTGGTTTATTTTTATATAAATCCCTTTACTTTATTAATATCTTAAAATAGATGTTTTGATAAAATTAGATTATTGTTTAAATTTTTATTTTGTTTTTTGTCTTAATTAGATTAGTTGTTGGCTATAAAAAGAATCTCATAAATTAAATGCATTTCTTTTCGAAAATAAGTCATATTGAAATATAATATATATCTAAGGGTTAACCCTTAATTAGATATTGATATTTTGTAATTAAATATTGATATCCTTAATTGCATTGAAATTATAATCAAGTAATAAAAAATAAATTCCATATTTTAAAATCATTTTTTTTTAATCAAGGAATTTATCATTTTAGCACTCGTTTTAATGTCACAAAAAAAAACTTTATGAAAAAAAATCCACCAAAACAGCAATTCTCCAGAATTTTGGGAATTTCTCTTTTTATTCTTATCAGCTTGGTTTCAATTCAAAGCAGTGAAGCCAAAAACATAGATTTGCAAAACAATTCTAATGTATTATTTATCAGCGAAGATGACTCTCCCTGGATTTTAGGTTTTACTGATAATTTGTTAGAAATTCATTATCAAATTTTGAATTGTGATGGAAAAGAAATGGTAAAACTTAGAATTGTAAATCGTTCAAAAAATTCACTAAAATTCAATTACAAATTGTGGAAAAGTATGGACACCAAAGTTTTCCAAATTGAACCACTTGCAACACTTGAAGGAATTTGTGCTTTAGGTTACAATTATCCTCTTATGGAACAAATCCCTGAATCATTAAAAAGGGAAGAGATAAAATTATTAATTAACTATATAAAACAATAATATGAATATTAAATTACTATTTTTAAAAACAGCTTTTGTAATTTTTACATTGTTTTTATTTACAAAATCACAAGCCCAAGTGCTTTACACTAAAGTTCTGGTGAGTGATTCTGGAACAACTAATACACTTGGAAGTGCAAATACAAGCAAAAACATTGCTGTGGCTCCAAACGGTATGATAGGAGTTGTTTATGTTGGTAATGCTGGGGTTCGATTTGCAAAAAGTGTTAATCGTGGACAATCATTTTTGCCAAGTGTTAAGTTAAGTTCTGCTACATCTGGTGAAGCTGAAATTAATCTTGCGGCTAATGGTAATATTTATGTTGTTCATAGCAATAAAATATATGTCAGTACCGATGAAGGAAATACCTTTACTTCAAATACGTTTACAAATTTCTCAGTTTCTTTTCCGCATGTTACAAGTTATGGGGATAATGTTTACGTTTCTAGTGTTGGAAGAGTTTTTCGAAATTTTAATAACGGACTCGATACGTTTTATAATTATTTAATTCCGGGCTCATTTGCTTATGCTGATATATTTGCTGATCCAGCAACTGGTAATGTTTTTGTGCCAGCTGATAATCCAACAATCTTTTTGAATAAGAGTGTTACCCAAGGAGATACTTTTGTGAATATTCCTGTTACTCCAACCAAATCAGTTTATTATTCAAGTTATGTTTTAAGTTATGGAAATTTAGGTTCTTATCTATTTGCAGCAGGCGGTCCTATAAGTAGTGGCGGTTCAACTGACGGATTAAAATTTGACTTAGGCACTGGCACAAATGCTTCATTAACTTATGGTTCTAATACAGGTGCAACAGACAGAACTTTGGCTGCAGACGATTTAGGAGATTTGGTTGATGGTTATAAAAGTGGAACTAAATTTGCATTCAGAGTTAGCAAAACTTTTGGTTCAAGTTTTGATACAACACAATATTTATTAGATAGTGCATTAAATCATAATATTGCAATTAATACTTTCACTCAAGATGTTGTTAGAGCCTATACAGGAACTAATGGTAAAATTTATATAGATGTTCTTCAAGGACTATTATTACCACGTACAGTTGTTTTACCAACTATAACTACATTTGGTACTTTAAATCCTTTTTCAAAATGTGGTTCAAATGCTTCTGCTGCTCAAAGTTTTAGGGTTAAAGGTGTCGACTTAAATAAAAATTTAATTGTTAAAGCACCTGCAGGAATGCAAGTTTCATTAAATTCAAGTTCAGGTTTTGATTCTACTTTAACATTAATTCCAAACTCAGGAAAAGTTGATTCAGTTCTTGTTTATGTGCGTTTGGGGGCAAATGCATCTGGAAATATCACCGGTAAAATTGCTTGTACTTCAATTGGTGCAGTTACTAAATATTTGGATATAACTGGTTCAGTTTCTGCTACTCCTTCAATTTCAGTTTCAAGTATTGCAGATATTTATTCAAACCAAACTTCATTCAATATACCCTATACTGCTACAACAGGCAGCCCAGATCAATATTCAATTTCAACAAGTTCTCCAAACATAATGTCTGGTTTTGTTCCAGTTGTAAATGCAAGTTTAAGTACTTCTCCAATTGTAGTTAATGTTCCTGCAAGTTCTCCTAATACCTACAATTTTAACTTATCAATAAGAAATAGCAACACAGGATGTAGTAATCAAAACATTGAATTGAACTTGAAGGTGGTTTTACCTCCTACAGCTCCTCCAACGGTTATAACTTCTGGTGCTAGTTTAATTACAGCAACATCTGCTCAATTGGGAGGAAATGTTACTTATGGAGGTACTGAAGTAGTAACTGAACGTGGTATAGTTTATTCAACAAACCCAAATCCAACAATTGCAAATACCAAAATTGCAATGGGAAATGGTGATGGTGTTTACTCTCAGGTTGTAACTGGTTTATCTCAAGTAACAACTTATCATGTTCGAGCATATGCCATTAACTCTGTTGGAACTAGTTATGGTGCAGATAGTACATTTACAACGGATTTTATTCCACCTCCAACACTTAGTTTAATAGCTACATTTGATCCTTTTGTAACTTGTGTTGGTGCAGCTTCAAGTCCACAACAATTTACTGTAAGTGGATTAAATTTAACAGGAAATATTACCGTTTCTGCGCCAACAGGTTTTGAAGTTTCTACTACTATGACTTCAGGATTTGCATCAAGTCTAATTTTATCTGCAACTTCAGGAACTGTAAGTGCTACCACACTTTATATTCGTATCAGTAACACTGCAACAGGTACACCATCTGGCAATTTAAGTATTAGTTCAAATGGTGCAGCAACTCAAAATCAAAATATTAATGCAACATTAAATCAGGTTCCTTCAAGTCCTATAATCAGTATTCAAGCTGCTTCTCCTGTATGTAAGGGTGCTCAATACCTAAATTTTGGTGCATCAACAGCTCCTGCTTCTGGTGTTAGTTACCAATGGTCGGCTACCAATGCAAACCTATATGCACAAGGTAGTACAAAACAATATAGCCTCATTAGTTTCCCGAATGCTGGTGTGGCTGTAGTTACATTAACAGCATCTCAAAATGGGTGTAGTTCTTCAACAAGTGTTAATATAAATGTGAATGCAGAGCAGGCTCCAACTGCTACTGTTCGTTATTTCAACAAAAACTTTGTTTGTGAAGCAAATAAGGTACAAAAATACCAATGGGGTTACGATGATTTACCTTCACTTAAAGGTAATATTATTCAAAATGAAATCAACCAAAATTACTTCAATGCTTCACCTGAAACTGCTACTAAAGCTTATTGGGTAATATCAAATAATGGAAATTGTTACCAAAAAACATATCATGCTGTTCCTTTAAGTACAACTGAATTAATAGCCAATGAGTTAGGAATTGAAGTATATCCTAATCCTTTTAGCAGTCAAATCAATATCCGCAGTAACAGAAACTTGAAACATGCATCAATTAAGGTTCTTGATTTAAATGGACGCAGTCTTAGCACTGAATCTATGAATGGTTCAGACTTCAATATGAATCTGGATGGACTTGCAGCAGGTATTTACTTGCTTCATGTTGAAGATGAAAACGGCCTTGTTTCAACAACTAAAATTATTAAACACTAATCGCTCAACTCATGAACTTGTTAAAAAAGATATCCATAGGTTTTGGTCTTGCTGTTACCACTTTTAACCTAGCAAACGCCCAGAACACAAATACCTTAGGAACCGATGCGCAAATGCCCCGTTGGTTTATAGGAGGCGGAATTGCCGCTGGAACCCAAATTAGTAATATAGAACAAAATAATTGGAACCAAGCTTATACTAATGCTTTGAATGCCTCCATTTCAAACTTGGATCAAACAGGTGCTTCACACTTAGGCCTAAATTTGAGTTTAGGTTACTACTTCGACAAAAATCGTAATTTTGGCTTGGGTACCGGACTACAATATTTGTCAAGTAAAACCCAATATTCTTTAGATAAATTTGGTATCGAGTTCCAATCAACTGACAATTTTGGTAGTACTTTCAGACAGGGTTTACGTGCAAATGCACCCATTGAAGAACAAATCAAACAAACCCTAATTGGCTTACCTGTGATGTTGATGTACAAAAAGCAACTAAACAATAAATGGGGATTGAATCTCGATGCCGGTGTTGTGTTTAACCTAAGTCAAAAAGCTACTTTTAATGCAGAAGAAGCCAAGTTTGATTACGAAGCAATTTATAGCTTTGATTCAAATGGAAATCCGGTTTACGACAACTCACCAACACCTAATCCAAACGATTGGCTAATAACCAAAGCTCACTATGAAAAGGTGAATAGTGATGGTAATGTGAATGCTTATTTTGAAGACTTGTATAACAAAGGTTACAATGTGGGTTTGGGAGTAAAACCAAACAGTACTTCTGGCGATGTTAAAAATACAAATATCAGTATGTCGTGGTTTATTCGTCCTAGTGTAAGTTACCGCATTAAACCTAATCTAGCTTTGCATGCCAATTTAGTTTACCAGCAAGTAAAAACCACATTCGAACAAGATGCCAATTACAGAATCACCAACAAACGTGGCGAATACAATTCTATGAGTAATGGCTTAAAAAGTAATTCTCAAGGTTTATTACAGTTTGGTTTGGGTATCAGATATTATTTCGGTAAAGAGCGTGAAGAAAAACCATTACCTCCTCCTCAGCCTGCACCTGAAGTAAAAGAAGAGCCTAAAAAGGCAGATCCATATAAAGAAATGGTGAAAGTTACTATTAAACTTCAGGATGAGAAATATGGCAAGCCGGTACCGGGAAGCATTGTTATCAAACAGAAAAACAAAGAAGTATTTAATGGCAATGCAGATGCATCGGGATTGAGTAATTTCTATTTGGAGCCGGGTACTTATTCAGTAAGTGTTAGCGCTAAAGGATATATTCCTGCAGAAGAATCTCTTGAACTAAAAAGTAGTGAAAAAGGTACGTCAAAAATTATTGAATTAAAGCAACCAAAAATCGAAAAAGGATTGGTATTCAAACTCAAGGCTATAAATTTTGAAACGGGTGCTGATAAAATGAAAGAATCATCGTTTGATATCTTAAATAAAATGGCAGCTATTCTTAATGA
>JBMLOK010000205.1:0-10345 GCA_049243005.1 Bacteroidia bacterium
CATTTTGCATATATTTTTAAATGCTTCCTGAAAATGAATTGGAAGTGGATAATAAACCATACTTGGAATGCCTGCTGATTTCAACTGATTTCGCAAATCATCCCTATTTCCTTCTTTGAGTTTTAATGTATATTGATGATAAACATGACTCGAGAATTCACTTCTTTTTGGAACCAAAAGATTGGGATGTTTCGATAGATTTGAATCATAATAATCTGCAACTATACTTCTGGCTTTTTCAAATGATTTTAAATGCTTCAATTTTACCCGAAGAATCGCTGCTTGCAAAGCATCTAATCTTGAATTAAGTCCGATTATGTCATGTTTATACTGAACTTTTTGACCATGATTGGCAATCATTCGAATCTTTTCTGCTAATACTGAATCGTTTGTAAACAATGCTCCACCATCACCATAACAACCCAGGTTTTTGGAAGGAAAAAAGGAGCATGTTCCAATGGTTCCGATTGTTCCTGCCATTCTTTTTGTACCATCAGAAAATGAATAATAAGCTCCTATTGCCTGTGCTGTATCTTCAATTACATATAAATTATGTTTTTGGGCGATTTGAAGCAAAGACTCCATTTCAGCACATTGCCCGAATAAATGAACAGGAACAATGGCTTTTGTTTTGGGACCTATTACAGCTTCAATTAGTTTAATATCGATATTAAAAGTTTCGGCATCCACATCAACCAAAACGGGAACCAGACCTAGTAATGCTACAACTTCTGCAGTTGCTGCGTAAGTAAACGCAGGAAGAATAACTTCATCACCCGGTTTTAAATCAAGGGCCATCATGGCTATTTGAAGTGCATCTGTTCCATTAGCACATGAAATTACATATGAACCACCTATAAATTCAGAAAGCTCATTTTCAAAAGAAGAAACATTATTCCCTTTTATAAAAACTCCTGAATTTAAAACTTCTTGAATAGCCTGATCAATTTCAGGTTTTAATCTTTGGTACTGACTTTTCAAATCAACCATTTGAATAGCTTTTTCCATTTATTTAATCCTCCTCACTTTTCCATCTGTTAATTCATAAACATTGCCTGTAGCATTGCAAATTGCAATATTGTTTGAATCAAAAATCAACCTATCTCCATATTCAGAAACCCATCCAATTTGACGGGAAGGATTACCAACTACTAGTCCATAATCCGGAATATCATTTATAACAACGGCACCAGCGCCAATCATAGCAAATTTTCCTATAGTTATACCACAAACTATTGTTGCATTTGCACCAATACTTGCTCCTTTTTGAACGATGGTTTTTTTATATTCTTCTTTTCGATTTACTGCACTTCTAGGATTGATAACATTGGTAAAAACCATGCTTGGACCTAAAAAAACATCATCTTCACAAACAACACCTGTATAAACAGAAACATTGTTTTGAACCTTAACATTATTCCCCAAAACAACCTGAGGAGAAATCACCACATTTTGACCAATATTACAATTTTCACCAATGGTACAATTCGACATGATATGTGAAAAGTGCCAGATTTTTGTACCTGTTCCAATTGAACAAGGCTCATCTATAAAGGCGGATTCGTGGCTAAAAAATGTTTCTCTGTTGATTGACATGTTTCAAATTAAAGGTTTTCTATGCTTTTCTTATTTGATTTTTTATTTAGTAAACAAGCGGAATGCGCTTTAATATTTGAATCAAAAATTAATGGCTAATAATTATTGGTACTAAAAATTACTTTCAATCACTTATATTCTGTTGGTATTTTACAAATCCAAAAACTTCAACACGCGTTTCAGTCAATCTAAAAACAATTGTATAACCTTTAAAAATCAGATCCCGAATCATTTCATCCTCAAAATAAATTGACTTTCTAAAACTCTTAGGGCGTTTAGGGATTTCTTTAATTTTAACTAATAATTCTTGTTTAAATTTTCTTGCTCTTTCATGGCTATCTAACGAAATATATTCGATTTGTTTCTCAAGCCTTTCAACAAAAGTATCTTTAAATACTACCTTCATGAAGCTTAATTATTCGTTCTAATTTTTCATCCAATTGTTCCAAATCATAAAAAGTTGCCTCTTCTTTTAGAATCTCCGACAATTCATTTGTAAGGTATTCCTTGTTTGATTCAAATTCAGATTTATCATCAATAATTTCAATTTCACTCTTATTAAACCGACCTAAGATATTTATTAATTTATCATAAACTATATCATTTACTTTCAACTTGATTATCTGCATAATTTTAGAGTTTGAATACGAATATACTAATATCAAATATCCGAATTTCTACTTGAAGTAATTTTTTATCGATTATCCACATGTTTACCTATAAATCTTATTTTGTAATTAACACATTGAAATTAAAATGATAATTAGGATTGCCAAATGATTTTAATACCTCAATACCTTTAGGCTAAAGCCGCAAAGCTATTGAGGTATTATCAAGATTTCTTTGGGATTTTGAATTCTATATTTGAAAAGTAAGGTGTAAAACAAACTGTGTCAAAAGAATATATTTATCACTGTTCTCTTGTATTTCCTTCTTTCTGATTTCTCCATAACTCACTCTTCATTCTTCATCCTCCCCCCTCACCCACACACTAACGCTCAAACTCAAAACCCACTATCCAAACTAAAATTCACAATCAAACTAAAACTGCGTATCCGCATCGATACGCGATAAATCGCGTATCTACACGAATTAATTTTCAAAAAAAAATCTTACTTTCGTTTCGTGAATCAAACTCAATCTGAAAAACTACTTTGGTACGTACTTTACACTGCCCCACGTGCCGAGAAAAAGGTTCAAATTGAACTTCAAAAAAAAGGATTTAAAATCTTTCTTCCACTTCAAAGAACTTTAAAACAATGGAGCGACCGTAAAAAATGGGTTGAGGAGCCATTATTTAAAAGTTATATTTTTATTGAAACCGAACTTGAAAAAAACTATTACGATATCCTAAATACCCATGGGGTTGTAAAGTTTATCAATTTCGAAAAAAAACCAGTAATAGTTAATCAAAGAGAAATTGAAACAATTCAACTTTTACTTGGATATTCAGAAGGAATGGAAGTTACCGAGGACATTTTTGAAATCGGACAAAAAGTTGAAGTAGTTGCAGGTCCTTTATTAGGTTTAGATGGACTATTGGTTCAAAAAAATGGAAACAATCATTTTATGATGGAATTAGAAACCATCAACCAAAAAATTCTTATCAATATTCCCGCTAATTTTCTTAGGATTGCATCAGAATAATGAAGAGAACAACTTTTATTGTTATAGGATTTGGGCATATTGGCAAACGACATGCCGAATTAATTTCTAAAAACCCTGATTGCCAATTATTAGCAATTATCGACAACAACCCAAAACAAAAAGAAAAACTGATTGGAACCGAATTTCAAGAAGTAACATTCTTTGAAAACCTGGATTCATTTTTCAAGGCTGATTTTACCAAACCTGATGTTGCTTGTATTTGTCTGCCTAACGGACTGCATGCTGAATTCGCCATTCGTTTACTCAATGAAGGCATTCATACCTTGATTGAAAAGCCCATGTGTTTGACGAAAAATGAGGGTTTAAAAATCATAGATGCAGCTGAAAAGAACAATAAAAAGGTTTTCGTAGTGAAACAAAACCGCTATTCACCACCATCCCTTTGGATGAAGGAAATAATTGATTCTGATAAACTTGGAAAATTGTTTATGGTTCAAATCAATTGTTTCTGGAATAGAGATGTACGTTATTACCAACCAAAAACTTGGAGAGGAAGTAAGGAATTGGATGGAGGAACATTGTTTACACAGTTTAGTCATTTTGTAGATATCATGTATTGGGTTTTTGGTGATGTAAAAAACATTCAATCTCGTTTTTACAATTTCAACCACCAAGAATTAACAGAATTTGAGGATTCCGGTATTGTTTCTTTTGATTTTGTAAAAGAAGGAAGTGGCATATTTCAGTTTAGCACCTCGGTTTTTGATAAAAATCTGGAAAGCAGCATGACTGTAATAGGAGAAAAAGGTTCTTTTAAAATTGGCGGACAATACATGAATGAAATAACATACTGCAATATAAAGGACTACGAAATGCCAAAACTTCCGGAAACCAATCTGCCTAATAATTATGGTAATTACCATGGAAGTGCATCGAACCACCAGTATGTATTCGAGAATATTATTTCAACTTTAAAAGGTGAAAGCACTATTGCTACAAAAGCCGAAGACGGATTGATGGTTGTTGATATTATTGAAAGAATGTATGTAGCGGGAGAAATTTAAGTAAAATGGGATGATTTTAAACCAAAGAGAATCATTAACCAATTTAAAAGCCAAAGCCACCACTTATCCATAAATAGCAATTTAGGAAAATCAAAATCCCAAAAATAAATCTCCTAACCATTAGTGATTCTGAGACTTAATTAAGAAATAGCGCATTTAAAATCAAATAATCACAAAAGCTTAACCTGCACCTATTAATTTTTGCTTTGTTTTCAACTCTCAGGGCTTATTTTTGCAAGATTCTGAATTATTACACAATTGTTTAGTAATCAGTTAAAACAAAAAAATTTCAATAAATGAAAATGAATAAATTATCAAAAGTCCTTTTTTTGATTGTTCCAATAATCTTTGTAATGCAATCATGCATTGGTAATAAAGATTATATATATCTTCAGAATAAAGGTGATAAAAGTAACGATACTGCTAATACTTTTACTATTCAAGTAAGCGACTACCATTTAAAACCGGGAGATATCCTACATATTAAAGTTGTAACAGAAGATGAAAAAATGAACTCCATTTTTAATCCGTTAACAGCAGGAAATATGAATATGATGCAACAACAAGGAGCAGGAACTCCCTTTTACATCATGGGATATAGTTTAGATAAAAATGGAATTTTGGATTTACCATATATTGGAAAAATTGATTTAAAAGGAAAAACTGTAGATGATGCTAAAGTTTTATTAGAAAATGAAGCTAAAAAATATTTCAAAAACTTTTTTATCCAAATAAAAATAGCTGAATTTAGGTTTAGTATTTTAGGTTCAGTGAATAGACCGGGTCAGTTTTATTTTATGGTGAACAAATTAAATATTCTTGAAGCATTGGCTATGTCGGGTGATGTAAATGAAATAGCCAAAAGGAATAAACTAACTTTAATTCGCGAGATTGATGGTAAAACCCATTTATACGATATCGATTTAACCGATCGAAATTTATTGAACTCGCCTTATTTTTACATTCATCCAAATGATATAATTTATGTTCAACCTGTAAAATCAAGAAGCTTAGGTAACTTAAGTAATTTCCAGGGAACATTAAGTTCGGTTCTACCTATTTTCAGTACATTTTTAACTGTACTGAACACTTATATCATTCTTCAAAATCTTAAATAATTCTAATGGAAAATAATTCAAATCAACCAAATTTTGTTGATCAAAGTATTGAATCAACGATTAACTTTAAAACTATAGTTGGTAGATTTCTTGGATACTTGCCTTATTTTGTTGTATCTATTTTTGTTGGTTTATCAGTAGCATTTTTAGTCAATCGTTATTCAACTGAAAAATTTACTGTAAAATCTCAATTCCTAATTAAAGAAAAAAGTGGTAGAGGTTTAGACGGAATGGATAACTTTTTGCAGGGAATGCAATTGGTTAATTCAAGTAAATCAATTGAAAATGAAATTGGATTGATGCGTTCAAGAATCATTGTACAGGAAACATTGAAAAACTGTGATTTTAATATTTCTTATTATGGTGCAGGTAGTATCAAAAATCAAGATTTATATCCAAATCAACCTTTTGTAGTGGCAATTGATTCAAATCATTTACAAACTTTTGAATTAAAGTATAGAATTAAAATAATTAATTCTAACAGCTTTACTCTTGAAGTTAACCCTGAAAAGCAAAAATTTACTCAACTTGTTCCAGCGACTAAGCAGAATTTGAATATTCCTTTAAAACCGATTAAAAAGGACTATAAGTTTAATGAAACTATCGAAGCAGATAATTTCAGATTCCAAATTTTAGTAACTATTCCTGAGCTAATTGTTCCAGAGGCGGAATTTTATTTCACATTTAATTCTTTTGGTTCATTGGTTAGAAAATATTCAGGTTCTTATGATATTAAACCAATTAATAAACAAGCCAGTATAGTTGATATATCAAAAGAAACTTCTGAACCTGCTAAGGATGTAAAATTCATCAATAATTTGATGCAAACTTATATTCAAAAAGACCTTTCAGACAAAAACCAGATTTCGGTTAATACCATCCAATTTATTGACAAATATTTAATCAGCATTACTGATTCACTTCAGTTTTTTGAAGACAAACTTCAAGCTTTTAGAATGAATAATAAATTGGTTGATTTAGGGGTGCAGGGTAAAAATTTAATGGATAATCTTTTTGATTTAGAAAACAGGAAATCAGAGGAAGAAATCAAACAAAAATATTATGACTATTTGCATGATTATATCAAAAAGAATAAAGACCTGAATAAAATCATAGCTCCTGGTATCATGGGAATTGGAGATCCTTTATTAAACCAGTTGGTTGGAAGACTTTCTCAATTGTATAGTGAAAAACAAATTTTAGAACAAAGTTCAGAAAAACTTAATCCTGCCTTGATTGAAAAAGAAAAAGGAATTGAAGTTATTAAGTCAACCTTAATTGAAAACTTAAATAGCATTAAAGGAAGTTCTAAAATAATGGTTGGAGAATTGGGAAGTAGAATTAAAGAATTCGAAGCTACTGCTATGACTTTACCTGAAAAAGAACAAAAGCTGCTAACAATTGAAAGAAAATACAAGTTAAACGATAAATTGTTAACTTATTTATTAGAGAAAAAAGCAGAAGCTGGTATTGCAGGTGCTTCAAATATTTCTGATAATAGAATTGTAGATTATGCCATGGTTGGTGCCAAAATTTCACCTAAAAACAGTGCAAATTATTTGATAGGATTAGTTGCTGGAATTGTTATTCCATTATTAATCGTTTTTGGAATGGAATTCTTTGATTCTAGAATTAATAATCACTCAATACTTCAAGGAATTACAAGAATTCCTGTTATAGGAAATATCCCACATAACAATAAAAATACAGCCTTGGTTATTGCAAACCATCCGAAAGCAGTAGTTTCTGAGAGTTTCCGAAATCTTCGTTCCAATATTAACTATATGGGACAAGCCAAAGGAAAAGAAGAAAATACAACTATACTCATTACTTCAACAGTTTCCGGAGAAGGAAAAACATTTGTAAGTATGAATATTGCCTCGGTTTTGGCAATTGGTGGTTATAAAACATTATTGATTGGGGTGGATTTACGTAAACCGAAAATTTTCCAGGATTTTAAATTAGATAATAGTATTGGTATTTCTAATTATATCATAGGAAAAGCAAGTAAAAACGAAATTGTCCAGCCTACAAATCTTGAAAATCTGTCAATTATTACTTCAGGTCCAACTCCTCCAAATCCTTCGGAGTTAATTATGTCTGATACTTTTAAAGACTTGTTAAAAGAACTAAAATCTGAATTTGATTATATTATTCTAGATACACCTCCTATTGGTTTGGTTGCTGATGGTTTGGATTTGATGCAACATGCCGATATTATTTTGTACATGGTAAGACAAAGAATTTCTCGTAAAAATTACCTGACCATGATCAATGATATTCATAACAAAGAAAGAGATAAGAGTATTGGATTGGTATTTAATGATATCAACTTTGCATCTGTTTATGGATATGGATATGGTTCTTATGGTTACGGATATGGCCAAGCCAACTATGGTTCTTATGGTTATGGCGGTTATGGTTACGGATACGGATACGGTTATGGTTACGGATATGGTTATGGTAACTATGGCGACGTTGAAACAGAGAAAAAACCACTTTGGAAAAGAATCTTAGGATTATAAAAAGAATCCCCTTGCTCTATTTGAACAAGGGGATTTTTTTGAAATTATCCTAAATAAAAAAAGAAAAGTTTAAATTAGAAAAGGGATAAAACTCATTCTTTTCTAACATAGTTTAATCGATACTTTGAATTATCCTCGATTCATGAATTTGATTCTATTTTTAATCAAAATACCTTTGAAACTGGACCTAAATTCAGTATTACAAAAGGACTTTAGTTCTAGTATGATTAACTAAGGAAATTGCAAATTTATGAGGTCTTTTGTCCCTCAGAACGAATTCGAATGCACAATCCTGATTTAAGCTTTTAAGTTTCACATTCAAAAGTTTATATAATTGGCAGGAAATTGGGGCGAAAAATGACATAAGAACTAACTCATAAAAACAAAAACGGACACGAACCTTTGGTTCGCGTCCGTTTTTGTGAAAGCGCTTTAAATAAATTTTGGGATTCTACAATCTTATCATTCTAAATTGATTTTTACACTCAGTATTCTATTTAAAATGTAATAAGTCTATATATAGTATAATTGGTAAAAGTGCTCAGTATCCACTTGATTTTAAATTCCATTAAGGATTGATTTTGCGCAATTGATTCTACCGTTTGTGTTCCAATGGCTATCAAATCCAAAAGTATAAGGCTTTAAATCATGTTTTATTTCAACGCAATTGAATCCCAAACTATCTAATACTTCGGAGTTGAATTTGTTAGATTCATAGATGAATATCACCTTTGATTTGTCGAATGCAGAGTAGTCGAAATTTATTTTTTCAGGCCCCTTTGATACCTTTTTATGTGCAGAATGATCTGCCTTTTCGAGAATCTTTCCAAAATTTGCAATTAAACCTTGATTGATATTTAAATACCTTAAAAATGCAATTTCATTGTATACCTTTCTCAAAGAGGATAATTGAATTGCATCTTTGCCCCTACCCATAAATTTTGCCTTTGATTCTACTAAATCACTATTGGTAAGTAATACTATTATTTTATCATAGGGCTTAGATTCGATTTCCTTGTATACTAGAATATAGTCATTGATATTACCTCCTGAATGGCCATATTCATGCACATTTAATGAGTCTCCACCTAATTCCTCTATCCTTCGTCCTATTGATGTTTCAACATTTTCGTGAAAACCTTCAATATAGGAATCTCCAATAATAGCAATATTGTAATTTTCATCATTTATAGAATCAAAATCCTTGGTACTGTTCCAACCTTGATTATTTATATGAAAAGTAGATTTGATTTCAGAAAAACCACCTTTTGTCCAAATTCCAGAAAAATTCCGCTGAAACAAAACATTGTTATTGATATTTTCTTCAGGAATGGTAATACCTGCCAAACCTAAAACCCTCACTATTACTTCCAGAAAAATTACTGAAAGAACTAAAATGATGGCAATTTTTGTTAAAAACTGTTTCATTAAAACTGGAAATAAATAAATGACAATGCCTTATTTATTGGCACATTAATAATAATATAGGCAACAATACATCCTTGTAAAATCAGCATCCAATTAGGGCTTACTCTTTCCAACCAATTATGGGCCTTTTTAACTATTGAGATTTCAATAATTATCAATGCAAGAATATTCAAAAACTCAACACCCAATGATTGATTGTCATAAGGATTTAAAAATGAAGAAAACCCAATTTTTCCTGATTCAAAATTGAACATTGCTTTAAAGTATTCAAAAGCATGTGTGAGGTTATTTGCTCTGAAGATTACCCATCCAATAGTTACCAAAACAAAGGTGAGTAAAATATTTCCTATTTGTAGAATTGGGTTTGATGCTGCTGAATTCAATTCAGTTTTTTCAGACCTTACAATAAATGAAGGCAAGAACATCAATGCATGAAATAAACCCCAAATAATAAATGTCCAGTTAGCCCCATGCCAGAATCCGGAAACTAAAAAGATGATGAACACATTTCTAATGCCCATCAATTTACTAACTCTGGATCCACCTAATGGAATGTATAGATAATCTCTAAACCAGCTCGATAAAGAAATATGCCATTTCTTCCAAAATTCAGGAATCGATTTAGAGAAATAAGGGAAATTAAAGTTCAATAACAATTCAAGTCCAAAGAACCTCGATACTCCTCTTGCTATATCTGAATAACCACTAAAATCACAATAAATCTGAATCGAAAACAAGAAGGCTCCCAATAAAATTACTGCAGGTGAATAGTTGGAATAATTATTAAAAATTTCATCTACACTTGGAGAGATATTATCGGCAATGGCCACTTTTTTAAAGTAACCCCATAATACCAAATTGATACCTGAAATAACATATTTGCTGTTAAAAATTCTTGGTTTTTGTATTTGTGGTAAAAGGTGCGTTGCCCTTTCAATAGGACCCGCAACCAACAATGGGAAATAACTTACAAATAAGCCATATTCTACAAAACGTCTTTCAGGAA
>JBMLOK010000206.1:0-11248 GCA_049243005.1 Bacteroidia bacterium
AGTTTAATTGATAAAATCTTTTTTTGGAATTAAAGTCATTTGAATAAAAATGTAATGAATTTCATTTAAATATTTGATTTTAGATATCTTTATAAAATCATCAGATTTGCTAATTTTATGGTCCTCTTTGTCCTAAATGTCCTTAGCCCTGCAGAAAATGCGAGCTAATAAACAAAACGCAATCGAGAATTATCTGTTTAAAACGCCCAAAGTAGCAAATTGTTAAAGTTAAATTTAAAAGATATTTACATGAAAAATATTTCCGATAAAATTGGTTATTCTTTATACATAGGCTTTTATATATTTTTAGTAATTAGTTATGGTAAGTTTGCCCTTTATGAGACCATTTATCTTGTATTTGGAGATTCATTTGAAGCCACAGTAGTAGAACAATATATTACAAATGATAAAACTATTAACCGATTTTCTTATTTTGAAAATCAAGTTTCCAAAACTTGCATTAGCACTCCTACCAAAACTAGATTAACTTTAAATGATTCAAGAACAATCAGAGTTGTTCCATTTTTAAATATTGCATTAATTTATTCATTTAACTTCATTGCTTATTTTGCTTCTATGGCATTTTTTCTCTTTGGATTAGTTGTATCTTTTATTTGTCTCCTTTTTCTATTCAATGTTAAAAATAAAGTAACCTTGCGAATTTTGAAAAATAGAAGTGCGCAAGGTGATATTTGAAATTTTAATCCTTATGGGTTTTCTTGTCCCATTCCCCAATTAAGTCCTTTAACAATTACCTACCATCCCACCCCCCTAAACATTTCCATTCACCTCTTGTTATTTATTCCTTTAAACCAATCGTATTTTCATTGGGATAAAGTTTAATTGCCTTATTTTGAGTTGTTTACTTAAATATGGGGATTTGTCGGGCAACTAAACACAATTCCTTTGTCTATTCAATGCCTGGGTAATGAAATTAGCATTCAATGAAAAAGAGATAATAGAAGGTTGTATTCGCGGACGATCAGATAGTCAGCGGGTATTCTTCCAGTATTTTTATTCCGGAATGCTTGCTTTGTGCAAAAGGTATGCTGCCAACGATGACGAGGCAAAGGATTTACTACAAGAGGGATTTATCAAGGTTTTTGATAACCTTTCAAAATTCAGGGGAGATAGTTCACTAAAGACCTGGGTAAGTCGGGTAATGATGAACAATGCACTCAATTACATCAAAAAAAATAACAAAGTACAGTTTGTTTCTTTTGATTCAAGTTCTGACTTAGATTTTGCTGATGATGCAGAATATGTAGAGGATCTTGAAGTCATTCATCCTGATATGTTAATTGAATTGATTCAGGAATTACCTGCTGGATACAGAGCAATTGTGAACCTTTATGCAGTAGAAGGTTTCACACACAAACAAATAGCTGAGGCACTAGGAATTGCTGAAGGTACCAGCAAATCACAATTAGCCAAAGCCAGAATTTTTCTAAAAAAATCTATCGATAAAATCAAAGTTCATGCAGATGCAAGAAGATGATAAAATATTTAAGGTTCTGGGTGATAAACTCAGGAACTATGAAGCAGGGGAGGCTTCTGATGCCGATTGGGAGGCATTTCAGGCAGTTTATCCTGCCAAAAAAGAAAAGAAAAGAGCCTTTGTTTGGTTCTTATTCCCTTTATTGGGTATTAGCTTAAGCTTGCTAGCCTGGTATACCTACAACTATACTTTCGAGAATAAAAAATCTCAGCTTGTACAAAACAAACCCAATACTGTTTTGTCAACTCCTGAACCTAAACAAACAACATCAGTTGATGAATCTAAAACAGAGGTTATATCCGCAGATTCCAAATCAGAATCAACGGAGCTTTCTTCAAAGAAAACTTCAACTTCATCAAAATTGAATACTAACAATTTGTCAAATTCGAATAACAGAAAAAAGGCAACTAATTATAATCAGGTTAAATCGAATGTTGGAAATCAAATTGAAAACAAAGTAGAAACAAATTCAACAAGCAATTCCGACCAAACAAATATAAATACAAAAGCCCCTTTAGTCGTAGAAAACAAAAACATCATCACCCCAAAAAAAGAAAAAAATGATTTAACATTAGCCATTCCTATTATTGAACCTAAGAAAGAGGTGGAACCTAAACCTGTTGTTGAGCCTAAGCCGGTTCAAGGGAATACAGTTTCAGACTTAAAAAATCAGATTAGTTCAAATCAAATTTCAAAAAATCAAGAGAAAGAAATTGATTTATCAGAGATAAAATCTGATGTTAAAGAAAACAATGTTATTAGAAATGATTCATTTGAAAAATCTGTTTCTCCAACGCAAAATCCTGTTGATACTTCTTTAATTAGTCAAGTTAAAACCAAGCAAAAATTGAATGTAAATTTATTAATGAAACATATTGATTTAAATGCGATGCTTGCTCCGGGAATGAGTATTTACAATCAGAGTTTAGATGCTGCTAATTTAGCAGGAATGGGTTTGGGTCTGGCTTTTGGTATCAATAAGCATTGGTATGTTGGAACCGGTGTGAATTATATGTATGCAAGAACACAATCGAAAATAAAAAAAGAAGTGCCTCATGAATATTTAAGTATTTCAAAAATTGATACAAGCTTAAAATACGATTTTAGTTCATCAATGATTGTGATGAATATGGATACACATTATCAAAAGCATGTTGGAACTAAGATTGATGAATTATCAATTGTCAGAAAATCGCAAGTTTTAAGTATTCCAATCATTTTTGGTTATTCTTTAGGCAACCAAAAAACGGAAATGAGTCTATTTGGTGGAGTTCAGAATGATTGGCTTGTTGAAGAGTATACAACAAACAATTTTGCTACTAAGGCAACTGAAACATTTACAAACCAAAAACTACTTGCGGCGCCGCTTGTTGGTTTTGGGTTCAGTAGAAAGTTTTATGCGAATTGGGCACTGAATCTCGGAATGGACTACAGGCATTACCTGAGCAGTAGTTTAGATAAAAAAGATTATTGGCGTGTACAAGCCGGTATCAGGTATCATTTAAAATAAAAACACAAAAATGAACACTAAAACTATTACCAATCAAATGAAATTGTTCGTGTGGCTATTTGTACTCGCTAATATATTTAGCTTTCAATCAAAAGCCCAATTGTGTAATCCTGAATTTGATGCTTATAAATCGGGATTATATGTAGAGTTGTATAATAAGTCGGCCTCACAAATACCGGGTATTGGCTGGTTTAACTGGGATTTTGGAGATGGAACCCATGCTGAATTTTCAAATGACAAAACTGTATGGCATTATTACCAGAATCCGGGTACTTATACTATCTGTTTAACAGATTCTTTTTGCTCAGGAAACAATAGAACTACTTGTCAGCAAATTACAGTTTCAAACACCAAAGTATTAACTGCGGCTGTAAATATCATTCCTGATTCAAGCGGTTTATATAGCTTTCAGGATGTTTCAACACCACAAGGTTCTGTTTACAGAAGATTCTGGAATTTTGGTGATGGCCAACTAAACGAGGGGACAGCAAATGAGCAACACCAATTTAAAAAACCGGGCGTTTATCAAGTTTGTTTAGCAGTTTATGATACTGCCAATAACTTCGATTATTACTGCGAAGCAATCAATGTTGTGATGAACAATTATTGCTATGCACAATTCGAATACAATTATTTCTCAGGCACAGATATTGCTTTTGACAACCAAAGCTTTTCAACCGATCCTAATGTTACTTATACTTGGGATTTTGGAGATAACAATACCAGTAATTTAGAAGAACCAAGACATGTTTATACTAACCAGGGTTTATACGAAGTAAAATTGATGTTGGGTGGCGCTTGTAAAGACACGTTTGTTAGTTATGTTCAAACCTTTGATTCAACAATATGTAATGTTAGGTTCACTCCAACTGTAACCAACCAAAAAGTGAATTTTGTAATTTACGACAACAATCCTTCTCCTTTTGGTTATTATACTTTTGATTTTGGAGACAATACCCAAGCTTGGGAAACTATGGGTAATTCAATTAACCATGTTTATCAGGATACCGGCTTGTATACTGTTTGCATTACAGCTGAAGGAGGATCTTGTCCTATTCCTTTAAGCTACTGCGAACAGATTAGAATAAATTCAATGGTGCCAATTTGTGAGGTAGCTTTTAAATCTTACTCAGTTGAAAATACATTGTATTTATTTGTTTCTAACTCTTCGTCTGGTACAACAGGCACTAAAGAAGTGTCAATTGATTGGGGAGATGGAAATTTCTACAATGGTCCTGATAGTATTTATTTCACGCATACCTATGCAAGTCCAGGAATTTATTTTGTTGGTTTGATTTATACAGTTGGTGGTCAATGTGCCGATACCGCTTCACAATTAGTAGGTGTTGGTGCTACACAAAAACTTGGTGGTAAAGTAATGGCTGGAACTGCCCCAGCTATTAATGCGGGTGTGTTGATTTATGCTTATGAACCAATTAGTGGAACACTGAATTTTTATAATTACGCAGTAACAAATGATTCAGGAAAATATGAATTGGAATTAGTTCCCGGATATTATTTGGTACAAGCAAATTTTGCTTTTGATCCATTCCAGAACCAAAATTATATTCCAACTTATTATCCTTCTGCAATTAATTGGGATGATGCATTGGTTGTAACATTACTAGGACAAAGAGATGATATCGATATTCAGCTTAAAACCTTTGATGATATTGGAAGTGGATTCGGTAGCATTTCAGGAAAAGTATACTTTGGCAATGGCAATAAAAATGAAACGGGTGATATTGCTTATGGAACTCCTGTAAATAAAATGTTGGTTTATTTATTAAACGATAAAGGCAATGTTGTAAGCTATACACATAGTCATTCAGATGGTAGCTACAACTTTACCAATTTGCCTGAAGGTAATTATAAAGTATGGGGTGAAATGGCTGGTAGAGTAACACTTGCACCAGAAGTGGGTATTGCAACTACCAATACTGATTTTAGTAAAATCGACATCATCGTAGGTAAGAATTTTGTATCAACAGGTATCAATGATAATATGGATTTATTAAAAGAATCATTAATGGTTTTCCCGAATCCTGCACAAGACAAAGTGATGATTCAATTTGCAAACAGAACAGCAAAAATTGAAAACATTCAAATTTTTGATATCAGTGGAGCATTGATAAAAGAAGTAAATAATAACGAAATTGAATTAGACGGTGCCGTTGATATCAATGGTTTACAAAGCGGATTGTATTTCATAAGAGTAGCAACCAAAGATGGTAAACAATTCAACAGCAAATTACAGAAATTATAATCATAGGGGTGTGATTATAGAGTTTCATACATAGAAAATCCGGCTTCGGCCGGATTTTTTTTTGAACTTTTTTCAAATAAACATTCTTTATGGGTCCAACATTTTTGAATTAAAGAAAATTTTCCTCGCTTCCTCCTATATTTGGCTTTTTAATGGGTTTGCTAAAATGATTTACGAGGAAAAGTTAAACAGCAGATGGGCTGATATCGCAGCTGAATATGATAAATATAGATTAAGTCCACCCGACGATTTAATCAAGTGGCTGAAAGGAACTAGCAATAAACAACTCAATTTGGTTGCCGATTTAGGTTGTGGTACTGGTCGCTCTACAAGACCCTGGGGCCCGTTTTCCAAACAAGTGATTGGAGTTGAACCTTCTGAAAGTTTATTAAAGGTAGCCAATCAGGCCAATACTTTTGATAATGTTTCTTTTAAACAGGGTTTTGGTTCTGAAACCGGTTTAGAATCTAATTCGGTTGATATAGTTGCTGCCATGCACAGCATTCATTGGATGGAACCTCATTCTACACTTAATGAAATTCTGAGAATTCTAAAAAGCGATGGTTTGTTTGTGATGTATGCACACGAATTGGCTCCAACTTCGATGTTTTTAGAATTGGAACAGGAATTATTTAAGCTGAAAAACAATATCAGAATCCTTACAGAAAAACATGAACTCGAAACCGAAATCAAACATCTTGGAATAATGGATTTCGGCAAATTTGCTACTGATAAAAATTGCTTTAAATATTCGAGGTACTTTAGTTTCGGACAAAAAATAGTGTGGAATGCAGATGATTATATCGGCTGGATTTATACTATGGGTAACGTTCAAAAACTATTAAAAGATGTTGGTATTTCTCAGGAAGAATTAGGTTTGATTCAATTCGAAAACGTTTTAAGAGATTGCTTTCAGTCGGGTTGCCACGAAATTCTAATCAATTGGAAATTGTTTTTGTTGAAGGATAAAGTATAGTTCAAGCAAACTCTCTTTTATTTCAACCAATCTGAATAAATTACTGACTACTTAACAAATCAATTGGTCATGAATAAATTAACTACGCTTATATTTCTATTTTTTTTAATAACTATTTCACATTCGAAACTAAATGCTCAGCTTGTTTTTAAACTAGGTTTAATCGATAGTCGTGATTCAACTCCAATTGCTTTTGCCAAGATTGAAGATGTAAAATCAAAAAGAATTTATAGAAGTGATATCAATGGCGATGCAGTATTAAATTACAAGAGAATTCCATCAGCTATAAATCTTGAAATCAGTTATATTTCGTATAAAGGTACAGTGAGTTTTGAAACAGAAGGATTGACAGAAAAGAAGATTTATCTGGACAAACAAAGTTTTGAATTACAGGAAGCAAAAATCAAAGGTTTAAGTGCCAAGGAAATTATGCTGAATGTAGTAGCAAACATGCAAAAGAATTATATCGATAGTCCATTTTTACTATTGGGGAATTTCAGACAATACCACCGAATCAATGATAAATATAAAAACCTGATTGAAGCTCAAATGGGTGTTGCCAACAATGTTAGCAAGGTAAAACAAGAATTAAAGTCCAAGGAATCATTTGCTATTATTCAATTAAGAAGAAGTTTTTATTATTATCCGATTGAATATATAAGCGATGATATCAATGATTTGATGTATGAAAATCCGGTTTATCATTTGATGCGAAACTCTTTAAATCCAAGAGCTTTTGATGAATATGATTTTAAATTTGATACAACCTTATTTCTCAATAAAAATGAGTATCTGATTCATTATAAAAATAGAAGTTTACCATCAGAACGTCATTCAATAGATGGTTATGAGAATGGATATTTTAGCGGAGAAGCTTTTGAAGAGGGATATTTCGTTGTGAACAAAGAAAATTTTGCACTCATTGAAATGGAGCGTAGAAGTATTAGAAATCCAAATTATAACTATCCTCAAAATAACAATTATGTTTTACCGGGTAAAAAGTATACCATTGAGTTTGCCGGTGCTCATTTGAAAGTAAAGTTTCAAAGCAAAAACGATAAGTATTATCTAAGTGAAATTTATCACCAGTTCACACACGATTTTATGGATGCCTTTATGGGTACAAAAAGGTATACGATTTCTGAGTTTTTTGAATGGAATTCAGTTTTAGCTACACGCATTCTACCCAAAGAAATAGAGAATGATTTTTTCGAAAAAACAGAATTGTCATTGAGTGAATATACCTATCAACCTGAAGCCTGGAATGCTGTAAAATTTGATACGTATTATGTTCCTAAAGAAAAATTGTATGCTGAAATTGGGAAAATAATTCCCCTGGAAACTCAGTTTTTTAACAAAACAACGGAATACGAAAAATAAGTAAAGTTTTAATCAAGCACTTTTTACCTTTAAATTATCTCATAACATCGGGGTAATTATTTAATCTTGTATCCATAGAAAATCATGCTGATACCTCACTAGCCTTGTGGCTTGAGCCCAAGGATATTGAGGTATTTAAAATCATTTTGCAATTTAATTTTTATTAGATATGAAATTCAATTTTCAGAATGCACTATTTCAAAAATTCTTTCAACAGTTTTAAAGAAGCCTCATCTCTCAATCGCTCAGGATGCCATTGAACGCCAATTGCAAAACGATTTTTATTTTTAATTTGAATAGCTTCAATAATTCCGTCTGATGATTGCGCAGCTTCGAAAAATAAAGGAGATAGTTTTTTGATACATTGGTGATGGGTGCTGTTTACAGAACTAGTATTCAACTGGAATTTTTTATGGAAGATTGATTTTTCACTAAATTTTACCTGATGCGCACTGTCTTTTCCAACAAGCATATGTTGTATAGGAGAATGTAAAAGTGAATCTATATCAGCCAAAAGTGTTCCACCTGTTGAAGCATTCATTAATTGATGTCCACGACAAATACCCAATAAAGGAACATTTTTTTGCAAGGCATGTTGAATTAAAACTACCTCCAAACTATCTCTGTAAGGATTTGGTTTTCCGCATAATCCCGGAAATTCACTTCCTCCATAAATTCCATCCTGAATATCTTCACCACCACCAATGATGATATGAGTAGCCTGATTAATTAATAAAATTTGACTGTCAGCATTCAAAAAGTAAAATTCAAAAATTTTAGCTGAAGGATTGTGCCATTGAACCCATTCCATAATTTGTTTGTTCTTATCTTTTGAAATAATGACAGTTTGTGCCTT
The DNA here is from genome assembly GCA_049243005.1 of Bacteroidia bacterium. GTDB lineage: Bacteria > Bacteroidota > Bacteroidia > UKL13-3 > UKL13-3 > CAISCU01. The sequence continues at coordinate 8,487 of JBMLOK010000206.1, forward strand.
TATCTCTATAGAAAAAACGCTTAAAGTGCAGAATATCAGTAGGTATTTGAGTGTATTCATTTCCTATTTTTCTGAAATTTACAAATTTTTAGTATAAGCTTGAATAAAAAATTGTGAATTTATGGAAAATGCTTATAAAACAATCTGCTATTAATCTGATAGTTAGAAGCTATTTTCATACATTTTTAGCCTTTCTAAATTAGTCGACGTAAATTTGCAGCCCTAAATAGAATAGAATTTTGACACTAATTAAATCAATTTCCGGAATCAGAGGTACCATTGGTGGTAAACCAGGTGATGCCTTAACTCCACTTGATGTTGTAAAATTTACAGCAGCTTTTGGCACACTTATTAAAAGAAATGCCGATGCTACTTGTAAAATGGTTGTTGGTCGCGATGCCCGCTTAAGCGGAGATCTTGTAAACCGCTTGGTTACCGGAACCTTAATGGGTTTGGGTATTGATGTAATTGACCTTGGATTGAGCACTACACCAACAGTTGAAATGGCTGTTGCCATGGAAAAAGCAAACGGAGGAATTATCTTAACTGCTTCTCATAATCCAAAACAATGGAATGCATTAAAACTGTTGAATGGAAAAGGTGAGTTTATTTCTGAAGAATTAGGTAAAGAAGTTTTGTCGATTGCTGAACTAGACCAGGTTGAATACGCTGAAGTTGATAAATTAGGTACAGTTACAGAAAGACACGATTATATTCAAATTCATATCAATGAAATTCTAAAATTGGAATTAGTTGATGTTGATGCAATCAAAGCTGCACAATTAAAAGTTGTTGTAGATGCAGTTAATTCTACTGGTGGAATTGCTGTTCCTATGTTATTAAAAGCATTAGGTGTTCAAGATATTTTAGAAATCTATTGTACTCCTGATGGAAAATTCCCTCATAATCCTGAACCACTTCCTGAAAACTTAACTGCAATTTCAGGTGAAGTAAAAAGAAACAATGCCGATTTAGGAATTGTTGTTGATCCGGATGTTGACAGACTTGCCTTGGTAAGTGAAGATGGAAGTATGTTTGGTGAAGAATATACATTGGTTTCAATTGCTGATTATGTTTTAGCTAATATTACCCAAGAACATTTAGACAGATTAGGCTTTGTTAAAAATACAGTTTCTAATTTATCATCAACAAGAGCATTAAGAGATATCACCGAAAAACATGGTGGTGAATACAATGCAAGTGCAGTAGGAGAGGTGAATGTGGTGAAAATGATGAAAGATACTAAAGCTGTAATTGGCGGTGAAGGTAATGGTGGAATCATTTATCCTGAATTGCATTATGGTAGAGATTCAATGGTTGGCATTGCATTGTTCCTTTCTCATTTGGCTAAAACCAAGAAAATTTGCTCGATGTTGAGAGAAAGTTATCCTGATTATTTTATCGCTAAAAAGAAAATTGAATTAACTCCAGAAATTAATATCGATGATTTATTGGCTAAAGTAAAAGATAAATACAAAAAGCAACCAATGAATACAATTGATGGTTTGAAAATTGAATTCGATAAAGAATGGGTGCATTTAAGAAGATCAAATACTGAACCAATCATCAGAATTTATGCAGAGAGTCCGAGTGAAACTACAGCGAATAATTTGGCTGAAAAAATCATCTCAGACATGAAACAATTCATTAAAAATTAAATAAGGTTTTATCCTTAAAGTATAATAAAACATGGCGTTACAGTGTGGTATAGTTGGCTTACCTAATGTTGGAAAATCAACTTTGTTTAATTGTTTGAGCAATGCAAAAGCTCAGGCTGCAAATTTTCCTTTTTGTACAATTGATCCAAATGTGGGAGTTATTACAGTTCCTGATGAAAGATTAAACAAATTAGCAGAGTTTGTTAAACCAAATAGAATTGTTCCAACAACTATCGAGATTGTTGATATTGCAGGTTTAGTGAAAGGTGCAAGTAAAGGAGAAGGTTTAGGAAATCAGTTTTTGGGTAATATCAGAGAAACGAATGCCATTATTCACGTTTTGCGTTGTTTTGAAGACGATAATATCATCCACGTTGATGGCTCTGTAAATCCAATCAGAGACAAAGATGTAATTGATACTGAATTACAATTGAAAGATATTGATTCAGTTGAAAAGAAATTGTTAAGAATTGCACGTGCAGCAAAAACAGGTGATAAAGATGCAGTGAAAGCAGAAGCAGCTTTAAATAAGTTCAAAGATCATCTTGAAAATGGTAACAATGCCAGAACACTTGAAGTTACAGAAGAGGAATTAAAGCATGTTGAAGATATTTTCTTATTGACTTTGAAGCCTGTTATGTATGTATGCAACGTAGATGAAGCTAGCGTAATTACAGGTAACAAATATGTAGATATGGTAAGAGATGCAGTAAAAGTTGAAAATGCAGAAGTACTTGTTATCAGTGCTGCTATTGAAGCTGATATTGCACAACTAGAATCATACGAAGATAGAATTGCATTTTTAAACGATTTGGGTTTACAAGAATCGGGTGTTGCTAAGTTGATAAAGGCTGCTTATAAAATGTTAAACTTAATTACTTATTTCACTGCTGGTGTGCAAGAGGTAAGAGCTTGGACAATCGATACAGGTTTCAAAGCTCCACAAGCTGCAGGAGTTATCCACTCAGATTTTGAAAGAGGTTTTATTAAAGCTGAAGTAATTCATTACGAAGATTATATTAAATATGGTTCTGAATCGGCTTGTAAAGAAGTTGGGAAATTAAGTATTGAAGGAAAAGAGTATGTAGTTTGGGATGGCGATGT
>JBMLOK010000207.1:0-1202 GCA_049243005.1 Bacteroidia bacterium
GTCATAAAAGGCATTCTGAAATCAGAAAGTATGATTTGAAATTCCTCCTCCTCTAATATCTTAAAAGCTTCTTCAGGAGAATTGGCTAGTTTAATATTAAAATCGAAACGAAATGAGGCTTTAAAAGCTAATAAATTATTCTCCTCATCATCAACATACAATACCTTAATTTTTTCAGATTTCATTTTACTTTATAATTTTTGATGAACAGGTAATTTTATTTCAAAACGAGCCCCTTCATTAACTTTTGAAAATACACTTAACTTTCCTTCATGTTTTAGCACCGTTTGATAAACAATTGACAAACCCAATCCTGTTCCTTCACCAACAGGTTTTGTGGTAAAAAATGGATCAAACAATTTGCTTTGAATTTCATCAGGTATTCCAATTCCATTGTCTTCAAAGTAAATAAAAAATTCGTCCCCATCCTGCTTTGTAGTTATACTAATTTTTCCACCGGCATCGGAACCAAATTTAGCTTTAATAGCATAAATAGAATTTGATATAAAATTCAAAAAAACCTGATTTAATTTACCCGGGTAACAATCAATGATTGTTTCTTTTGCATAATCTCTAACTACCTCAATTTTACCCATTTGGTTATTTAAAATGATTAATGTTGATTCAATGCCTTCAACGATGTCAGCCTTCTTCATCACATCTTCATCGGTTCTTGAGAATATTTTCAAACCTTTTACAATTTCTGCAGTTCGGTTTGCTCCTTCATCAATTCCCTTTAATAAATGTTGAATTTCGACCAAAAGGTAATCAAAATCTAGTTCCGACTTCAATTCTTCAATTTTTTTAAGGTTTTCCTTAAAATCAGGGTTAGTTTTTGCTAATGCTTCAACTTCATTGTATAATTCGAGAATCATTTTTACATCTCGTTTTAATGGGTTGATATTAGATGTAACAAAATTGATAGGATTGTTGATTTCATGAGCAATTCCGGCTGTTAATTGTCCTAAGGATGCCATTTTCTCTTGATCGACTAATTGACTTTGTGCTTCTTTTAAATCCTTTAAAGTATGGTTTAACTGCAAATTACTTTCTGTGAGTTCTATGGTTCTATCACTAACCATTTTCTCCAGAATTATATTTTGTTCCCTAATTATTCTTTGATTTTCGAGTGCGGCCTGATAAGCTTCTTCCTCTTTTTCTCTTTTTTGTTTTTGAAGGGTACTAATTCTATCAGCCAAAGC
>JBMLOK010000207.1:1302-5536 GCA_049243005.1 Bacteroidia bacterium
TAAAACAACATCACCATTACAATACCCAGAAAAATTCCATAAATAATATCTCTGGTATTGGAATAACTTCTGACATTTGAAATTTTATCAATCTGAACAGGTAAGATCATTTGCTCAGTGCTTCTGAATCTCATGACCATTTTTTTTACTTCACCTTTTTGTAATTGAAATGGCAAAATAATCATTACAGATGGATAAGGTCGCTTATCAAAATCATCTAAGATATTACACTTAATTTCTGTTATAGTTCCATCATAGTTCAACGTAAATAAAGATATTGAGTCCAATAATGGATGGTCAATTCTAATACATAAATTTGAATCATTTTGCTGATTTGACACTTCAAAGTAAGTCCAGATTACTTCGTCTGTGTGGTCTAAATTTAATTGACCTTGCTGAAATTTAAATGCAGTTGGATTTTTAAAAATATCAATTGCTGAAATTTTATTTTCAGCATCTTTAACAATACCAATATTGTCGATAATTAAAAGCTTTTCACCCTTGAAGTTTATTCGAGAGTCGAATGAAAATCCAAAAAATGGATTCAATAACAGAATTAAAAACAGATAATTACGCAAAGCTTGGCAAATTTAATTCATAACAAAATTCCATCTCTCCTTTAGGACCATGTTCTAAGGAAATTCCGGATAAATTATTTCTTATTTTTTGAATTTCAATTTTTTCGTTTGGATTTGCATGTGGGAGTCCATCTAAGTCTCTTATTATTAATCCTGTAGCAGTCAAATCTTCTTTTGGATAATAAAAGGTTCCATTATTACCAAGTTCTCTGGTTATATCAAACCCAACTTTCAAACAATTTCTTAAAGTAGCTGGTGAACATAATGCCATTAAATACTGAATATTTAATTGAGATGTAATGGCTACTCCTATTCTACCCATATAAATACTTCCGATGCCATAACCAGCAACCTCTCTTGAATTCCAAAGTCCGCAAAATTCAGCAACATTTAATTCACCCAATGCTTCAACATAAGGATAAATTCGGTTATCCAAAACAGCAATTGCATCTTCTAAAGGCATGGGAAGGTGTTTGCTATGAAGTTGAATTCGTGCTCCTCCAAAAACCCGCTCTCGATTTTCATCTTCAACAATTATTACATAGGTATTGGGATCTCCCATCCAATTAGTGGAACCTGATGTTACTTTGGTTACACCATAAGATTCAAGAACCTTCCTATGTCCTGCTATATAACGTAGACAGGAATCTTCGTCATCTGTAACTCTAAAGGCTCTTATATGAATCATTTTTATTGGGCTTCAAAATAAATATCTTCGATCTTTTTTCTGTATGAATTAATTGTTGGCCTTTCTGCATCGGTAAACCTAAAGAGGAAAAATGCCTGTTTATTTTCCAATTCCGGCAAAATCGAAAAAAACTGTTTTTTCATTTTTGACATATGAGATAAATCAGATTCATCTAAACCTTCTTTTGCATTGTATTTTAATAGCAAAAACAACATTTGAACAATAGGATGTACTCCAAAACCCAATTTATTCGCTTCAATCCAAAATTGTTCCATGGCCATTCCTGCCTTTATGTACAATGATTCGTCAAATTTATCTAAGCATAAAACTCCAATTCCCGCAGAATGTTTCACTTGTTCAATTGTTAAGCCTTTAATTGCACTTCCGCCACCAATTGCTTTAATCATTTTCATCACCCTGAAATCTTTCGCAACTTTTAACCCGGTTCTTTGTGCCGTTGTTAAGTTTAAAAGACGTAAATCAATGCCAGTCCCCGTTTGTTCTGCCTCTTCAGCTGTCCATCTAATTTCCTTTTGCAAAACATCTTGATGTCCTCTTTCATTTGTAATTACCATCATTTCGGCTTCGGCTAAAATGGGACCAATTTCATGAAGGATTTTTGAATCAGAATAATAATGAAAACTAATTCCGGTAAATTCACTTAAACATTGGTTTAATGAAGCCAAAATTTCGGGAGGTACAATATTCGATTTACTAACACCTCTATTTGTATATCGACCTAAAATATCGGCCAAAGAATAAGGAAGTTCTGTGATGGCATTAACCGGACTAAATGAAACCAAAGCAATTAAAAATGGAAATTCATCTTCTTTTAAAAATTCAAACTTTGCTTCCAGTCTCAAATTTGATGCAGCAATTTGTATATTTTTCAAAGCAGCACCAATGGCCATTTTTGCGCCTAAATCATGAAAATCAAGATAAGAAAAAGAAGCCGGAGCATCGTGAAAAACTAGAATAAACCCATTTTTATATAAAAATTTCCAGGGCTGTGTATTCCCTCCACTTGGTGCATATTGAGCCGATTGCATCATAATCGCTCTTTCTGATTCCAATGGAATATATGAAGCTTTTTTATCACCTATGATTAATTCACCTGCCTTAAAAATCCAGTCTTTATCTATTTCCTGGGGGATTTCAATCTTTGATGAAGCTTCGGGTGAAATATGTAAAGTTCCTAAAATTTCATCTAAATCAACATAAAAGCGACCTGATACATTTGACTGATTTAGCAAAATTTTACGGGATGCTTCAGCAGCAATTCCTCCACCTTTAACTACATCTGAAGCCAATTGAGGCCAACTGCTAATTGATTTCTGAACCTCAATTAAACTTGCTTTCATTCTGGAAGAAATAGTTTCGATTCCAACCATTGGAAGCAAGTATTGAATTTTATCTTCCTGACTTAATCCTTTTAGTTTTTCGGCGTCTAAATCACCAACCAAACCATGTAAAAGTGCTCTTTGAGGCTCCAAATCAAATCTTTCAATATCCAACATTCCCCTGTCACTAGTTTCCATTATAACAGGAATTTTAAGAGAACGGGCAACATGTCTTGCCAAGATTTTTATATCTAATCCATCACATTCTTCAACCAATAAATCCAATTTACCTCCTTTATTAAAAAAGCTTTGGATATTATCCTCAGTTAAACCATCATCAAATACAACAACCTTTATATAAGGATCAATTTCTGCAATTTCCCTAGCACATAAAACAGCTTTGTTAACTCCAATTTGATGAATTCCACTTCTTAGTCGATTTAAATTACTTAAGTCAATTTTATCAAAATCAGCCAATCTTATTTCACCACAAGCTCTTTCCATGGCAATTGTGAGAGCAACCGACTGACCAACTGAAAGTCCAATAACACCCACTTTTTTAGTTGCTAATTCATCTCTTTCCTCCGGTGTAATTTTATACTGATTTCTATTGGTTCGAACTTCAACAAATTCCTTTTCTGGCAAAATATGGATTAGATTTCCATTCCATGGATAGTAAACCCAATTACCATAATCTGATTCAGGAATACCTGACAACAAATCTTGTTTTAATAAAAAAGAATCTTTAGGACTGATTAAACGATGAGGATTTTTACATTTAATTAACTCTTGAATTTGGGAATCAATGGTATCAAACTCTTGAAAGACACGGCCTTCTTTTCTCAATTTTTTCAATTGAGTACTATCACTTTCTTTAGAAAGTTGAAAGAAAATGGGTTTGAATGTATTTGTCACTTAACCTCTATTTAAATAGTATAAACGCAATTTATATAAATATTTTAGCATTTTACGTAAAATATAAAAACCTCTTCTTAAATTGCATTGTAAATTTTATTCCAAAAATCTGATATGACAGAAAAGAAAATCCGGGTACTTTTTGTAGATGATGAGGAAAATAATCTATTTTCATTTAAAGCGGTTTTTCGTTTAAAATTCATTGTTTTTACAGCTATAAGTGCCGATAGTGCTTTAAAAATTTTAGATGAGCACCCCGATATTCATGTTGTAATAACAGATCAAAGGATGCCGGAAATAACCGGGGTAGAATTTTTGCAAATATTGGTAGATAAACATCCTAATCCTGTTAGAGTAATGCTTACGGGGTACGCAAATCTTGGCGATACAATTGATGCCGTAAATAAAGGCAAAATTTTTCATTATCTGAATAAACCCTGGAAAGAGGAAGAACTAGAATCAACTATTTTAAGAGCTTACGAAAAATATACTTCTGAAATAGAAACTAAAATTAGAGCTGAAAGAACTGAAATGGCTGAAAGAACAGCTGATCAAATGGAATTTCTGCTTCGACAAAAACTTCTATCTTAAATTTTCATAAAACCTCTATTGCTCCCCCTCCAAATTGTACCGTGATTGACTATTTCTTTAGTTTTTAATAAACACCTCTGTTGCTCCTCCTCCAAACTGCACCGTGATTGACTATTTCTTTA
>JBMLOK010000208.1:0-8261 GCA_049243005.1 Bacteroidia bacterium
TATATACATCTAATTGGGCAGCGTCTAAAATCTGACCTGTTTCTGTCTTTTTCAGCAGGCCCTAAATAAAAAAAAGAGGCTGTTTCTTAGCTTGAAGCAGCCTCTTTTTAATGAACAGGATCTATAGAAAAAAATCTTTTATTTCATTCTACAGTACTTCATATTAGCTTTTCAGACAATCTTTTTTTTAAGCATTATAAATTCTAAAAACTTTAAATATACTTAGAAGTAATGCGAGCCAAAATCCAATCATTAATTCATAGGGATTCTCTAAAAACAATAGTGAAATCAAACTCATAGGAATTAACCATAATATAATTTTATGCAGAGTGGTTTTAACATCACTTTTAAAGGCCAGAATAATATTTGTGATGCCAAGTATTAAATAGATTAATATAGGAGGGAACATTAGTAAATCAAAGCCAAACCATGTGTTTTTTAATTCTATGCTATGTTCAAACCATTTTAAGGTAGCCGGTTTAATCTCCTCTTTAGCAATTTTTGATTTTATTTTTAAGATTTCTTCATTTAAAGAATCAAGGTTTGTGGTAGTTAATTTTTGTGAATTCAAAACATTCAATAATTCCACTTCGCTTATATTATTGTTTTTCGAATACCATGCTGAGTTGTTAATAAATGGTAGCAATAAACATGCGATGATTCCGAAATTTAATAAGTGATTCATACTTTTTTTAAGCTAAATCTTGGCATAATTCAATTAATACACCATTGCTGCTTTTAGGGTGCAAAAAGACAATTAACTTATTGTCGGCTCCTTTTTTTGGTTCCTCATTGATAAAAATAAAATCAGCTTCTTTTAATCTTTTTATCTCAGCATAAATATCAGTAACAGCAAATGCAATATGGTGTATACCTTCGCCCTTTTTTTCTATGAATTTAGCTATTGGACTGCTTTCATGGGTTGCTTCAAGTAGCTCAATTTTATTTGGTCCACATTCAAAAAAGATGGTTTTTACATGTTCACTTATTACTTCTTCTTCTTTGTAAGCCGGGCTATTAAATAAAGCGGTAAATAAATCTTTACTCTTTTGAGCATCTTTTACAGCAATTCCTAAGTGTTCTATTTTATCAAACATATTATTCTTCTAAATGTAAAGCGTAAGTTAATACATACCCATCAAAAATTTCATATTTTATATCAAGTAATGTTGGAGAATCCGATTTTAAAATTGAGCCATGAATTAAACCTTGTTCCTTAATTTCAAAAGGATGAATTAACATATGCTCTTTAAAATCCATCGACTTTCTGCCATAAACTTTATACAATGTTTCTTTACACGACCATATTAAAGTTCTATATAATGTTGTATTATTTAAGCTGAAGGCATTTTCCTCCTCATTCATGTATTTGTGACTTACTCTATTTACTCTTTCATCAATTTTTTCTAAATCAATTCCGGTTTCTAAATGAGGGCACACAAATATGGCTGCATATTCAAATGAATGTGTTATGCTGATAAAATAGGGTTTGCCGTTTACTTTTAATATTGGTTTATTAAAACGGTCCTTATGTATTTCAAAACTACTTTCTTTAAAAATTTGTTGAAGTAAAACCCGACTTGCAAACCAATGTATTCCAACTGATTCTGTGGGGTTTGATACTTTTGAAGGCTCAATTAACTTGTCACCTAACAATATTTCTAGTTCAGATTTCTTTTCAGTTATTTTCCAAATGGCAATTGTTGAATATTGACCTATTTTAATTATTCTATCTAATGGCATTTTTTTCTTCTATGTTAAACTTTAAATTTCATCTTGCACGCTGTTATTAGAAAAAGAATCTAATTTTGCCGGCATGAAAGTTTTGACAAAAAACAAGTTTACTGGTCACAAAGATGCTATCTTTTCTTTAGGAATTGATATGGGTGAGGATGTTTTTTATTCCGGTGCAGGTGATGGTTATATAGTTGAATGGAAACTGGATGGAAGTGGAGATGGTCGTTTATTGTGTAGAGTAAACAGACCTGTTTATTGTTTTAGTATTTTAAAGGATAAAGGAATATTGCTTGCCGGAACTGCATCTGGTAATTTACATGTAATTGATTTAAAACAGTCGAGCGAACTTAAGAACATTGAAGCCCATAATTTGGGTTTATATGATATGAAAGTTTCAGGTAATAGACTTATTACTGCAGGAGGAGATGGACTAGTAAAAATTTGGAACTTAGATAACCTTGAATTACTACAAAATCTTAATTATTCAGATAAATCAGCAAGAGTTATTGCTTTAAAAGATGATATGTCTGGTTTTACTATTGGCTACAGTGATTGTTATATCAGAGAATTTATTTGGGCAGAACCTGCATTCAAAATTGAGGAATTTAAGGCCCATGAAAATTCGGTTTTTGCTTTAAGTTATAATAAGCAAACGGGGAATTTATTAAGCGGTGGGAGAGATGCTATGCTAAAACAATGGGATAAAGCAAATTTAATAAATGATATTCCTGCTCATAATTACCACATCAACGATATTAAATTTAATCCTACTGCAAGCTTATTTGCAACAGTAAGTATGGATAAAACTTTGAAAATTTGGGATTCAGTAACCTTGAAATTATTAAAAGTAGTAGATAGATTTAAACAAGATGCACATACTAATTCTGTAAATAAAATAATCTGGCTAAATGAAAATGAGCTTATCACTTGTGGAGATGATAAGCTCATTTTTCAATGGGAAATTATTGAGGATTAGTCTTCCTTGCTTTTATCTCCCACAAAATTATCATGTGGGAATTTAAACAATACATTAAATGTTGTCAATGAGCCATAAATTCTAGTGATATATTGTTGCATGTTAACCTTTTCTTCGTCAGTCATTTTATCATTTGAGTTGATTCTTTGTTCCATTACTCTCAATCGGTCTCTCAGCATCACAATTTTGTGAAAAAAAGTATCAATTGGAATTTCCTTGGAAGCCATATTTCTATCACCTGGTTGCAGAATCATTTTTCCACCTGTCCATTTACCATGTAAACTAACATGTTCAGGTACTTCTGTCCAACGACGAAGAATGCCAATTAGAGTTTTTTCCATTTCTGCACTACTAATTAGATCTTCAGGAGCATCAACACCATCAATAATCTCCATGCTATGCTGAAAACGAGAAATTTCTTTTGGACCTTCTTGTATAAAGGTTACTTTGTAAGTTTCTGATTTTACATTTGTTATAACTCCATCGCCAAATTGATGGTGGCGAACTCTACTTCCGATTCCTAAATTTGATGCTTCACTCATAATTATGATATTTGGCTAACAAAATAAATTGATTTTTCATTTAAAAAAGTTTTAAATACTTAAAATTGCAATATGATCCTTTCAGACAAAAGAATTTTAGAAGAAATTGAGGCCGGAAATATTCTAATTGAACCATTTAGAAAAGAATGTTTAGGTACCAATAGTTATGATGTTCATCTTGGACGTTATTTAGCTACCTATAAAGACAGAGTGCTTGATGCTCGAGAACATAATAAAATCGAGACATTTGAAATTCCAATGGAAGGTTTTGTTCTACAGCCTAATACATTGTATTTGGGAGTAACTGCCGAGTATACAGAAACACATAAACATGTACCTTTTTTAGAAGGAAAATCAAGCACAGGTCGATTAGGTATTGACATTCATGCAACTGCCGGTAAAGGAGATGTAGGGTTTTGTAATACATGGACTTTAGAAATCAGTTGTGCCCAACCGGTAAGAATTTATGCAGGAATGCCTATCGGTCAGCTTATTTATTTTGTGGTTGAAGGAGAAATAGAAACCATGTATAACACCAAAAAGAATGCTAAATACAATAAAAGAGGTGTTAAACCTGTAGAAAGCATGATGTTTAAAAATAAATTTTAACAAAATAATTACCAATATGTCACGTTAAAGCGTGACATTTTTTTTTACATGAAAAATACAAATAGGTCCATTTTTCTCTTCATTGCTTTGTTGTATTGGAGTATACCAAGTTTTTCACAAGAAAAAGTAAAGCATACTATTAGTGGCTATGTGAAGGAAAAAGGTAGCGGAGAATTACTGCCGGGTGCAAGTGTTGCAATTCCTAAATTAAAAACAGGAACTGTCACCAATAACTATGGTTTTTTCTCAATCACAATTCCGAGTGATACAGTAGAATTATTAATAAGTTATGTTGGATACTCTCCAAAAGCTTTTAGATTTAATTTAAGTGAAGACAAAGAGTTAAACATTGAACTCGAAACAAATAAAAATTTAAAGGAATTGGTTGTTGTATCAACTAAAACGTATCAGAAAATTTCTGATAACTCCAGGATGAGTACAATTGAAATCCCGGTTCATCAAATTAAAGAAATCCCGGCACTTTTAGGCGAAAAAGATGTGTTAAAAGTTATTCAATTATTGCCTGGTGTGCAAAAGGGAGGAGAAGGAAATTCCGGTTTATATGTTCGAGGCGGTGGTCCCGATCAAAACTTAATTATGTTGGATGATGCTATTGTTTATAATGCTTTTCATCTGTTCGGTTTTTTCTCATTATTTAATGGTGATGCTCTTAAATCAATTGAACTAACTAAAGGAGGATTTCCTTCCAGATATGGTGGCAGATTAAGTTCTGTGTTGGAAATGCAAATGAAAGATGGAGATAAAGAAACCTTACATGGTGAGGCAGGAGTTGGATTGTTATCTTCAAGATTGGTTTTAGAGGGTCCAATTATTAAGAAAAAGTCATCGTTTCTTGTTTCTGCAAGAAGAACTTATTTTGATGTTCTTACATTACCATTTCAAACTTCTGGAGAAAAGGTAGGTTATTATTTTTATGATTTGAATGCCAAAGCAAACTATGAAATTGATGATAAAAATAAACTATTCTTAAGTGGTTATCTTGGAAGAGATAAGTTTTATTTCAAATCATCTTATGGAAATGGGAACACAGATGTTGGTGAAATGTCTTGGGGTAATGCAACAGGTACATTAAGATGGAATCACTTGTTTAATGGAAGGTTATTTAGTAATACTTCACTTGTTTTTAGTAATTATGATTTTGGAATTGGACAGGAAACCGAATTTGATAATCAAAAGTATAAATTGAAATATTCCTCAGGAATCAGGGATTTGTCGTTGAAGTACGATTTAGATTACAGGCCTTCTCCTATGCATACTATAAAGGCCGGTGCATTATTTATCAGACATACCTTCACTCCATCTGCAGTCGTATATGTAGATAATTTTGCCGGAATAAATGAAAACAATAAGAGTCAAATTGGTTCTTGGGAAAATGCAGTTTATGCTGAAGACGACATAAAAATAGGTCAAAAAACAAAAGTAAATGCGGGCTTAAGAGTTTCTCATTTCGCAGCCAATAAAAGTAATTATGTAAATTTAGAACCTAGATTTAATGCACTTTACATGATTAAGTCTGATTTATCTGCAAAAGCATCATATGCAGTAATGAATCAATATGTTCATTTATTAACAAATACAGGATTAGGTTTACCAACAGATTTATGGGTACCTGCTACAGATATTTTAAAGCCACAAAATAGTTGGCAAATCGCAGGTGGTTTTGCTAAAGATTTTATTGAAAAAGAAGTTTTATTAAGTATTGAAGGATATTACAAGGAATCGAAAAATGTTATTTCTTACAAAGAAGGAGCCAGTTTTTTAGAAGTAACAGGTGACGCTTCTACAGAGCAAAGTGAAAATTTTAATTGGGAAGATAATATTACTGCAGGTAGAGGTTGGAGTTATGGAGCTGAATTTCTGCTTCAGAAAAAAGCCGGAAAATTTTCAGGTTGGATTGGTTACACTTTATCATGGACACAATTACAATTTGATGAATTAAATTTTGGTAAGAAATTTTGGGCTAGATATGATAGACGCCATGATATTTCTCTTGTAGGTATTTGGAAAATCAGAGAGATGACTGATGATAGAAACGGGATCACGTTAAGTGGTACTTGGGTATATGGAACCGGAAATGCAATAACAATGCCGATTGCTGAATACAACTCGCCGGTTCACAATCCAGGGATTTCAAATGGGAATAATTACTTTGGTAATTATGTATCACAATATACAGGAAGGGGTGAGTTTAGAATGGCTCCATATCACAGAATGGATTTAGGACTGCGAATTACACGAAAGTTCAATAAATACAATAGAACAGTTGAACTAAGTGTTTATAATTTATATAATAGGTTCAATCCATTTTTCTATTATATAGGTTATGAAGATTCTTTTGGATTTGGCTCTTCCCAAAAAAGAGTATTGAGACAGGTTACTTTATTCCCATTGATTCCAAGTATTTCTTATAATATTAAATTTTAAAACATGAAACATCTGGTTAAAATAATTTTATTCTTAGTTGGTTTTAGTTTGGTTTCATGCGATAAATTAGTTACAAACATTGAACCACCAAAGGCAGAAAAGGAACTCGTTTTATTTGCATTTCTTTCTCCGGAGGAATCTAACATCTCAGCAGAGTTATCCTATTCAAGTCCTGTTTTTGGAACCGGTAGTTTTGGTGAGGTCAATTATATTTCAGATGCCCTGGTAATCATTAGTAATAATGAGGGGAATTCAGATACCTTAAAATACGATTCAACAAAAAAGGCTTATGAATCTCAATCCGCATTTAAAATTGAACCGGGGAAAACTTATAAAATAAAAGCATCGTATGATGGTAAAAGTGCTGAAGGCACGACATCAGTTCCCGATCAACTAGTACTAATTGATACGATTGAAGTGTTAAAATCGGTTGGTTCACAAGGAGATAGTAGAATTAAAGTTAAAACAATTTGGGATGACCCAGGGGTGAAAGGTTTGTATTACAGAACTTATAATGAACAAGAATATAGTTTTAGTCCTGGCGAAAAATCTGCTTACGAAGTTTGTTCAGAGTTTATTTCAAATACTGGGAAAGAAAACAAAAGATTAAACAGTATTTGTGAAAGTTCTTATTTTAGTGATGGGGGATCGGGGTCAAATTCAATTAACATATATTTACTTACTACCGATATTCATTATTATGAATACAATAGAAGAAGAGTAAATTATTTTGGTGATGACCCATTTTCAGAGCCGGTTCCGCAGTACATGAATGTTAAAGGTGGATTAGGAGTTGTTTCATCTTTTAGAAGAACAAAAATTCAAATCAAGCCATAGTTAAGGGTTTTGATCTCTTAATTTATGTAAAACAAAATGCCATAGCACAATCCCAGCACTAACAGAAACATTTAATGATTTTTTTTCTCCGAATTGAGGAATTTCTAAGTGATTCTCACAAAGAGCTAAAATATCCGGACTTACACCATCTACTTCATTTCCAAGGACTAGTAAATAATTCTTGGAAATATTTGGTGTGAATGAGTTTAGAGCGACACTTATAGTGCTTTGTTCTATGGCAAGTATTTCAAAACCTTGATTTTTTAATTCATCGATAACTTCAATGGGATTTTTTTTATACGCCCATTCAACAGTTTCAGTAGCACCAAGAGCAGTTTTTTGAATTTCTTTATTGGGAGGACAAGCACAAATACCCGTTAGCCAGATTTTTGAAACTCCAAAAGCATCAGAACTTCTGAAAATTGAACCAATGTTTAATGCCGATCTTACATCGTTTAGTAGTAGTTGTATCATGATAGGTGTGCAAAATAAATTTTAAATTGGGAATGGGAGGTAAATTGTGATAATTTTCTTCTTTGATTACAAAACTTGGATTTTCTTTTCAAACTGGCGAAAAATTTAAAACTTCAGCTCGAAAATTGGAATCCCTGATTTTTTTGTTAAAAATTTATATCAAAAGTATCAAATAGAGTTTGAATTGCTTTTTTATTGTTTTTAAATGCTGAAATTGAAACGAATACGTGATTTAATTCCAATAATTTAAAATATTTTTTTTTCTCCGAATTTTTGATTGAATGCCTTAAAATGTCGCTTAAAATGCATGTTTTATCGAATAAGTGGAGGATTTTATATTGAATATTAATATTGCTTGCAGAAATATTTATGATTTGATAATTTAGAATTCTTTTAAAATGAGTTAAAACCCTTTACTTTTGCAACAAATAACTATATATGAAATTCAATATGTTACGAAAATCACTACTGCTTGCATGTTCTTTAGCGGTATTTGTTGGCTCGGCTTTTTCACAGGCGCCAGAGGTTAAGAAAAATACCAAATTATCTGTAGATTTAAACTATGGTATTCCTGTTACTTTCTTTTCTATCAATTCAGGATTAGTGGCTATTTATGGAGTAGGAGCGAGATATTCATTTAC
>JBMLOK010000209.1:0-2069 GCA_049243005.1 Bacteroidia bacterium
ATTCAACTCCATTTTCGTTTTCATTTACAATGGCTTCAAATCTCGAAACCGCTTTGTTTTCTGTATTGTAGTATTCAAGCACCGCAATTCCCGGATGTATATAAGTTGAAACTGCCTTTAACTGCTGCCATTTTTTAGGAAGTATTTTTGTTACAAATCCTTTTGCCGGCTCATGCTCATAGAATACCTGAAAACTATTTTCTGCTTTGATAATTTTGGCTTGTATAAGGTTTCTTTTTTTCTCTTTTGTTCTGATTAATCCATCGTGTACATAATGGGTATGACTTCCTTCAAGAAAATTTTCCAACACATTAGGACGTTGAGCAGTAATATTTCCTTTTAAAAAGATCTGTGCTTTTTGTTCTGATAATTTTGGTATTTGTGCTTCCTGATTATTACTTAACCAGATGAGTCCATATTTTTCACGAACAAAATATCTTTTCAACTGACAGTCGATTTTACCTTGTTTTACAGGGATGTTGGTATTGGCTCCTGTTTCAGAATCAAATGTCCAGCCATGGTATTTACAGCTGATTTCACCATTGATGATTTTTCCTTCAGATAAAGCTAATCCACGGTGCGGACAATAATCTTCATAAGCAAATATGCCTTTAATAGAACGAATGATTACCACAGGTGTTTTTTGATCAACTACCTTCATGGTTGAATTCATTTCAAGCTGATATGAAAATGCAATAGCTGTATAAAAATCAGAGTTCATATTTATTCAGAATTGGGATACCTATTTTATTGGAAACAAATTGAAGTGTCTTCCAAATCAATTTTCTTCCAAATGATAAATGTTGTATATAGATTAAAGAATATTCAATAGAAGCTTGTCCACCACGCATACGTTTGAATAGTGATGCGCCTGAACTAAGATTGAGTAATAAACCACTTTTGAATTTATATAAAAAAATTAAATGGATGGCATGAATATACAGTCCCTCTTTTTGTGGTGCATCTGTATCATATCCAACCAAAGGTGAAGTGATTGTATTTTCAATGATAAACAATCCTGCAAATGATTTGAGTTTGTTATTGTCATCAACATAACCTTGAAAGTGAATGAGCTTTTGTTCGTAACAAATCTTGAAATAATCAATTGTAAACTGAGGATTGAATACAGAGTATTTTACCAGGTATAATTTGTTATACAATTCAAGCGCTTCTTCCAAGTAAAGATACATTTCCTCATGTGAAAGATACCTTAGTTTTTGTTTTTTGATAAGTCTGATATCGTTGCGATTGTTATTGTGTTTAACCCAAGTATCATAATCTGTATCATAGATATAAACCTGACGACTTCCGAGTTTGATATAGCCTCTATCTTCAAATTTATTGATGATTTGCTGATGCTGATATTCGTTTAATGAACGAAAAATTATAGCATGTTTTGGATATTCTTTTAATAGTTCATTTGTTATTTCACCAATTTCTTTTCCATCCCATTCAGGATATGGATTGGTTGAGAGCAGGAAATTATTGACATGAATATTTTTATCGATTTTCCCCAATCTTAAAATGATATCAATGAAATTGATAATACCTAAAATTGGGATTTGAAGCAAGGTATTGTTTACCTTTTGTTTGAGTTCGTCTTTTGAATAAAGCGCATAAGCTGTATGTGGAGAGCATACAAAAGAATTATTTTCCTGTTTGTGGTTAATGCTGACTGGAAAAACATATTTAACTCCAATCTTCATTAGCTTCATTTCAGTATTTAAATTACGAATGATGGCCTTTGAATTTTGCTTCAAAAACAACACTGAAAGAGATTGATAAAAATCTTCCTTTGATTCCTTTTTATGTATGGACTCAGTTTTTATCATTGTTCCATTCAATATCCGATGTGCTTGCTTCCAGCCAGGTAATGTTTTTACTGAATTTCAAATATGTTATTTCTACCAAACTCAGTATTTGCAATAAAAAAGGCTTAATATCATGGCTTTTCAGAATAACATCTTTTGCTTTTAATGTTCTGCTTTTGAAGTAGGAGGGAAGATGTAAAATGAACATCGCGTATTTGATACAATACTCTGTTTTATCATGATGGATAATGGTTTCAT
>JBMLOK010000210.1:0-11234 GCA_049243005.1 Bacteroidia bacterium
AATTTCAGGTTTATTATTAGTTCAGCTCCAAGTCCAACTTCATCCTTTAGTGCAGGTGCAGCTTGTGTAGGTGTAGCAACAAGTTTTACCAATAGTTCAAGTATTAGTTCTGGTTCAATCACTACTTCGAATTGGGTTTTTGGAGATACTGGTACTGGTTCAGGTAGCGGAATTTCAAATACAACTCATACTTATTCCTCAACCGGAAATTATCAGGTTACATTAACAGTTACAAGCAATAACGGTTGTCAAAAAAGTTCAAATCAAACAATACAAGTAAATCCTAAACCTACCACAAATGGTTTATTACCACATTAAATTAATCAATATCAAACAACAAAAAATCATATGAAAAACAACAACACAAACAAATTATTATTAGTGGTTCTAATGGTAATTGGATTCGCATTTGTATCACAAGCGCAACAAAAAACTTGGTCTGGAAATCAAACTCGTTATCGTATTGACTCTACCACAAATGCTACATCTGTAATTAATTGGTCAATTAAAGCTGGAGCAACAAATGGTGCAGGAGCAGTTGGCGGTGGTAGAGGTGCTAATTATGCAGTAAATTGGACGTATTCGGGTACATCAAAACTTACAGACTCAGTTTTAGTAAGTGAAACAGTGAGTTCATGTATTGGAGAAAATCAGGCTTACGGAATTACTATTTATCCAAATCCAACACCTATTTATAAAAATCCATCTAATACAACAGTTACAAGTGTTACAGCTAGTTGTCCTTTGTCAAGTCCGGGTGATATCACTATTGAAATGAGTAATTTTGTTGCTGGTAGTTTAGGTGATTTGGGTACTTATACAATTACCTATGAAATCAAAGATGGTGGAACAACTGTAAGTGGTAGTGCGGGTTCTGTAAATACAACTACAGCAACTGCTACTATCACCGGAACAACATTATCTGGATTTTTAGCTAATACTACTACTAGCCCTAAAAACTATACTTTAGTTATTACAGGAATTTCAGCTACAAATTCATTGACACCAGCGGCTTTAAATGCAGGTGCTGTTGGTACTACAGCTATTAATGCAATTTTGCCTTTAACAATTGTTGTATCTGCTAAACCAAGCACTTCAGCAATTACACCTTACTAGAATTTAAGCTTTTGTTTTTTAAGCTCATCAGATATTATATCTGTTTGGGTTGTTTGTTATTGTATGCTCCTGAAGCAATTTCTCAATATGCTGATACAGCTTGTGTTGGGGAGATTGCTTCAGGTTACAGAGTAATTTCAACCCCTGGATCAAACTATCAATGGTTTGTGAAAGGAGGAAGTATTGTGTCTGGACAAGGTACAAATGATATCAAAATTAACTGGGGAAATATACCCGGTGTATATGATTTAAAAGTTTTGGAAACAACCGCAGGTGCCTGTTTAGGAGACACCGTTTCAACTAAAATATTATTGATACAAAATCCGGTTGTTACAATTTCTTCAGACGATTCTGTTTGTATAGGTGACCCTGTAATTTTAAATGCAGCCGGTGCTAGTAGATATTTTTGGAATGAAATTGAAGGTTCACAAACACTGATTATTTTTCCTAAACAAGATACTGTTATCAACTTAAGAGGAATGATAGCTTCATGCACAAGTACCAGTATCAGCAAAAAAATTATAGCGGTACCTAAACCAGTTGCGAGTTTTGTATTTAATCCCACAGAATGGATTATAAGTGATGTTATAAATTTTGCTTTTAATGGTAGTAATGCAACTCGATTAATGTGGTATTTTGATAACGATTTAATTGATGATGGATACAAAACCAGTCTGAGTAAAACATTAAAAGATTCAGGTGAATTAACCGTTACTTTATGGGCAATTGGAGCTTATGGATGTACCGATTCAATGCAATATACAGGCAGGATTTATTCGGGTTGGACGGTTTTTGCACCCACAGCTTTTACTCCAAATAACGACGGTATCAATGATGTTTTTGGAGTGGAATATTTTGGATATAAAAAAGGGGAGGTTACTATTTTTAATAGGTATGGAGCTCCAATTTTTAAATCAAATGATTTAAATTTTGGCTGGGATGGATATTTTGAAGGAAATGCCCAACCAAGTGATATTTATACATTTGAATTGATAGTTTATGATAGATTAGATAGACCTCGATTATTTAGTGGGAAGTTTAACTTAATAAGATAAGTTTTTAATATTCTGTATGTCAGTAATTAAGTGTCTAATATTCACGTTTAGCAGAAGATAATGGAATTAAAATGAAATGCTTTTTTGAGACCTTGGTTTTTTTTCCCAAATTCGCATTTGAACAAAAATAGTATGGCAGTATATAAGTTTAAAGTTTATTTCGAAGAATTCGAAGATATTTATAGGGTAATAGAGATAAAATCAACCCAAACTTTTCTAGATTTTCATCATGCAATTTTAGAATCTTTTAAATTTGATTCTAAACACATGGCATCATTTTATATGAGCACTGATGCTTGGAAAAAAGGGCAGGAAATTACTTTGGAGGATATGTCGGAAAATGCCGATAATCCTATTCCAATTATGGCTAAATCGAAATTGAATCAATTTGTAAACGACCCTCATCAAAAAATCATGTATGTATATGATTTTATTGAATGTTGGGCATTTATGATTGAATTGTTTAATATTTCTACTACTGAAAATCCTAAAATTACATATCCAACTTGCAGTAAATCTGTAGGTTTAGCTCCAAAGCAATATGATAAAGTTCAAAGATTTGGAGTAGTTGATGACAACGAATTTGATGAAATAACCAAAAATTATTTAAACAGGTCAGAGGAAATTCCTGGTGAAATTTCTGATGATGAAGCAGATGAATTTGGCTTGTTTGATAATGGTGAAGGTGGCGAAGACGGAGAAGCTGAAGAGACTTCAGGTTTTACCGAAGAATTAGAATAAATAATATTGAAATTTATTATAAACCGGGTTTTTTTAGCTCGGTTTTCTTTTTTATATAACTATGCAATTAAACTTAAAAAAGCCTTTGGTTGTGTTCGACTTAGAAACAACCGGTATCAGTATATCAAATGACAGAATTGTAGAAATAGCATGCATTAAAGTACATATTGATGGTTCTGAAGAAATAAAATTATTGAAGATTAATCCCGGAATGCCAATTCCACCTGAATCTACAGCAATTCATGGAATAAGTGATGCTGATGTAGCTAATGCTCCTAAATTTAATGAGGTTGCTAAAGAGTTGGCTGATTTTATGAAGGGATGCGATTTTGCCGGTTTCAATTCAAACAAGTTCGATTTTCCTTTATTGGTTGAGGAGTTTTTACGTGCAGGTGTTGATTTTGATGTAGAAAATAGAAAGTTTATTGATGCACAAAGAATTTATCATACCATGGAACCAAGAAACCTGGGTGCTGCTTACAAATTCTACTGCAATAAAACCATTGAAAATGCACATCACGCAATGGATGATACGCGTGCTACATTAGAAGTTTTAATGGCTCAAATCAACCATTACGAAAATCTTAAAAACGATATCGACCATTTACATGTGATGTCGGGACAAACAAGAAATGTTGATTTGGCAGGAAGAATGCAATACAATGAAGAAGGAAAAGAGGTATTTAATTTTGGTAAACACAAAGGTAAATTGGTTGAACAAGTTTTAAAAAATGATCATGGATATTACCAGTGGATGATGGATGGTGATTTTTCTTTAGATACCAAAAGACGATTGACCCAAATAAAACTCAGATCTAAATTTAATTAATATTATGACCCGATTTATCGGGTCATTTTTTTTACCTTAAAATAGTAACATTACCCTTTTTGCTATAAGAAGAGCCATCCCAACCGGAATAATCAACAATATAGAAGTAAACATCGTTTGCCAGTTCTGTTGATTTATTATCGCCAATAAAGCCTTCATTTTTATTCTTACTTTCCCAAATTAATTCGCCCCATCTGTTAAAAATTCTCAAATGATAATCTTTAACAAAAATGTGAACGGTTTTTAATTCATCGTTCAATAAATCACCATTTGGTGTAAACGCATTTGGAACATTTAATATTGGTGGTTCAACTAAATCAACCGTATTTGATACACTTGAATATGGTGGATTTGCATGATTGTCGTAAGCTACAACTTTATATTGGTACAAGCCATTATCAGGGTTGAGGTTTTTATCTGTTGATTCTACTGTTTTATCAAAAGTAGTTTCATGTAACTTTTCAGTGTAAATACCGGGTTCAGTTTTTAATAATTCATACCTGTTTAAACCTTCTTTAAAATAGGTATATGGTAACCAATAAAGCTGATGAAATTCAAAAGGATAAACTATTCCCTGAAGCACAATTGAGCAAGCATCTTTGCTAGGGAAACTTAATGTTCCACAATCATTTGTATTGAAGATTTTGTAACAGTATGAAAAATCATCAACAGAAACTTCTGAATCAATAAAACTTGTATCATTTGCATCAGATGATAAACGTATCAGCTGGTAATCACTTCCGATTCTACCTGTTTTTTTATAAAGCTCATAGCGCCAAAAACTATCTTTATTTACAGATTGCCACTTAACTTCAATTGATTTATCATTAACTACACTAACAGTATGAATTCCAATTGCTGGAGGAGTTTTGTTGGCATCTTTTGTGCAGACTTCAACTGATGTATCACTGAAAATATTACAAACATCAGAGCTTACTACTTTGTAACAATAATTCGAATTAAAATCAAATTTTTTGGTATAAATCAAGGATGTTGTAGATAAGTTGGAAGTTTCAAAAATTGGACTAAAACCTGCTCCATCTATACTTTCTAAAACATATAATTTTTGTGTGAATTGATTTGTTTGAAGGGCTTTCCATCTAATTTCAATCGTTTCATTATTGTATCTTCTTGGGCAACCTAAACTTGTTGGTGGCGCAGGGGGAAATGGTGCGATGTAAATTTTTATTCTTTTCGTTTTTCTTCTTGGTGCCGGACATTGATTATCATATAATACAATTTCTATCTCTAAAGTATCTCCAACATTAGAACAATCGCTAATAAGCCTTGCCCAGAATAATCCAAAACTTGAATTATTTTCAGCGCGGTACATAAATTTTGGTCCTTGATTGATACTTGTTTGTACCTGAAGAAATACTGAATCTTTAGGATCTGTATCATAAAACACCTTTGAAATTGTTAAAGTATCAAAAGCATTCATGGTATAAAATTCATTCTCAATATTTGAAAATCCTAAATCAGTTAGCGTATCATCTTTTATAATTGAACAAATTGTTCTTGAGGTATCACCTGGAATTAAACAGTTGTTTAAGCTGATTAATTGGTAACAATAGTTTGTATTTAAATGATTGGTTGCAGCTTGGTCTTTATACAAATCAGGTGGTCCCGCAAGAATTGAATCATATAAAACAATAGGGTTATCAAAGCCTGTTTTTCTTAAAATGCGGTATTTGTTCAAATAGGTATCAGGAGCAGGTGGAATCCAATTTAACTCTACACTGTTATCGGATAATGCTCTTAAACAAGATGGAAATGGCGCCGGTATTGGGAATGATTGTACAACAATTTTAATTTTACCTTTTGTAATATTAGGTGTTGGACAAGCATTATCATTGAATTCGACATCAATTACAATTGTATCTCTATTGGCATAGGTACAATTTGATGTCCATTTTAAATTTACCTCATACCTGCCTGGAATATCAATAGTATCGGTTAATTGAGCTCGGTTTATATGACTTGCAAAAATAGGAGAGGATGCAAAGAATGTCATTCTATCACCATTTGAATCTGTAGCAATAATTTTGAAGTTTAATTCATCTCCGGCTTCAATATTTAATATTGTATCCTGAAATACAGGAGCAGCCAAATAGGTTCTTAAATCGAATTTAAACATAGCCAGATTACATCCGCCAATATTAACATTTCCAGGTCTTTTACCCGGATTCGTTCTTGAATGGGCAGTTACAGTTGTAGGAAAATCTGAAAATCCCCCACAACCTGCACAAACACTTTGATAAATTATACCTGATTTGTCGAAATGGGAAGTTCCTCCGTCAACATGTTCTGCGCTGGTTCCTCCTCCAATATAAGTTCCATATAGCAAAGAAGCCATATTTGGTGAAAATACGCCTAAGTAAAAATCAGAACCATCTGTAGTATTTTGAAAGGCATTTGGAGAGACAGGTAAATTATATGTATCATTCAACCCAGCATGATAATTATAATTTGTTTGTCCACCCCAACCAGAAACATAAATTCTTCCACAATTATCAACCATAAAAGCTGATGGAGACAAGCCGGGTTCTGTCATAGATGGACCAAAAATTCCTGTTAATATAGTTGTACTTAAATCTTTACTTAACTTACTTACAAAATGTTTTCCATTGGTTTGAGAATATGCTCCAGTAGTGGGGGTGATATTTCCATTTGTTTGGCCCATTACAAAGGGGAAATTCTGCGGATCTACTTGTACAAATTGGCATTGGTCGTTACCAACTGTTCCATAATAAACCAAATTTAGTCTACTTAAATTACTGGCATTAAACTTTGCCACAAATCCATCAATTGCTCCTTTAGGTGAATTTTGTAATCCTGCTATATCAGTACTTGTTGTTCCTCCTGAAACATACAAATTATTTAAATTATCCAGACAAAGAGAATAGGCTGCATCATCACCACTGCCACCAATATAAGTTGAACTTAACATGGTGTTGAGACTTGAATTCATTTTAAACAAAAAACCATCTTGCCATCCACCACCATAAGATGCTTGAGCAGGATTTATGATTGGAAGGTTATCTGTGTTCTTTGATTTAGTAGAAGTGGCTACAAACACATTTCCTGATGCATCACAAATTACTTCACCTCTATAATTATCGGCATAATTGTAAGGTAATAAAATTGTTTGATTGGCATAAGGATAGGTTATATTACCATTTATTCCATCGTCAAAAACTCCACCTACAAAAGTTGATGCAATTAAGGTAGTTCCATTATTGCTTAATTTACATATGAAAATATCGTGATTACCATTGAGTGTAGTATCAAAGGCATTTGAAGTAGTTGGAAATGTATTGGAAGTTGTTGTTCCAAATATTACCAGTTCACCTAAACTATTAACCGACATACTATGAGGTTGTTCATTCGAAGCACCTCCTAAAAATGTTGCATAAATTAAACTACTGCCATCTGGTGAAAATTTAGAGATAAATGCATCTCTAGCAGATTCTCCAGGAGTATTTTGTCCACCGGCATAAGTTAAATCATATGCGCCGGCAGTAGCAGGGAAATTTGAAGCATAAACTGTCCCTGCTCCATAGGCATTTCCATTATTATCATAAGTAGCTGAAAAGCCAAAATTATCAGCAGCACTGCCAATATAGGTTCCGAATACAATATTTGGATCGATAGTTAAAGTTTGATTTTTAGAATAATTAGCCAGATTATAACTTAAAACTTTTTTGTTTAATTGATATGAAGTTTGAATTGAATTCGATTCCATTCCTTGAAAACTGAATGGTGCTTCTTCTTTAATTTCACCTAAATCTGTTTTGGTAATAAATTCACCATTTTTAATCTGAATATCGTTTGCACCATCATATTCAATTTTTATATTATTTGGATTTGAACCCGGGTGACATTGGAAATTCATTTTAATTGATTCACCCTGAGAAATTAGCTCTAAATCAATATTTGGATATAGATTTTTTAAGGTGATTTTTTTATAGGCATGTACCTGTGAAGCCCAATTAGATTTGGGTCCTACAAAGTAATTATAATAGGTAGGAAATTGATCTTCTTTTACAATATTTGGTTTGGAAGATGCATTTAAAAATCGTAATTTAACAGCATGATAATGGATTTTTGATTTGTTATTTTTATGCTGTGCTTCATGAATTGCTTCTTTATCGACAAACAAATAAGTAAGTGTATTTTTCTCGATAAATAAGTCTCCAATTGGAATATCAGCTCTAAATAAAACCTCACTTGGCCATTGTCCTTTATTTTCAATAAAATGAATTCCTTGTTTTGGCTGTTTTATTACAGCAAAAACTTGTTTCTGAACTGATACTATCAGCAACAAAAACAAAACTAGGCTTAATTGATATTTGTATAGTTTTTTCAATAAAAAGTAAAGATAACAATATGTTAGACAAAAGTAAACCCCATTTAGTTGCCTTAACAGGTGCAGGAGTGAGTGCAGAAAGTGGATTGAAGACTTTTAGAGACAGCGATGGCCTTTGGGAAGGCTACAATGTTTACGATGTTGCAACTCCAGAAGCTTGGAAAAAAAATCCTGAAATGGTACAGGATTTTTACAATATGAGACGTAAATCTGTACTGGAAGCTCAACCTAACCAAGCACATCAAATTTTAGCAAATCTTGAAAATGATTTTAATGTAACCATCATTACCCAAAATGTTGATGATTTGCACGAACGAGCCGGTTCCACTCAGATTTTACATTTACATGGTGAAATTTTATTTTCAAGAAGTTCAATTAACAGAAATTTAATCTATCCTATAAACGGTTGGGAGCTAAAAATGGGTGAATTATGTGAATTGGGTTCACAATTACGTCCACATATTGTTTGGTTTGGAGAGGATGTTCCAATGATTGAAAAAGCAGCTTCTGTGGTTAGTAAGGCTGATATTTTTCTGATTGTTGGTACCAGTTTACAAGTTTATCCTGCTGCAGGATTGACCAAATTTGTTCAACCAAATGTGCCGGTTTATGTAATCGACCCTAAACCAATTGATGTTTATAATCCTAATTTAGTTTCGATTAAAAATGTAGCAAGTGAAGGAATGCGGGAATTCGAAAAACTGATTAAATCCTAAATCCCAAGCCACTCTTTAGCTGTTTTAAACAATAACTTTTCTTTGTCTTCCTGAGAGATTTCTTTCATCAATTCAATAAATCTTCCATGTTCTAAATCGCCTAAAGGAAAAGGAAAATCGCTTCCCATTGCTATTTTATCAGCGCCGAATTGATTGAATAAAAACCTGAAAGTATCATCGTCATGAACCAATGAATCGACATAAAATTTTCCTATATAATCTTTAGGATCAGCAATTTTATGAACATTACACAAATCAGGACGTGCATGAAAAGCATGAGAAATTCTTCCTAAAGTTTGAGGGAAACAACCGCCTCCATGAGCAAAAAGTATTCTTAATTTTGGGAATTTGTCGAAAATGCCTCCGAAAATCATGCTGCAAATTGCCAAAGAAGTTTCTGCCGGCATTCCAATCAACCATGGTAAAAAATACTTTGGCATTCTATCCTGACCCATCATATCCCAAGGATGTACGAAAATGCACATGCCTAATTTTTCTGCGGTTTCATAAAAAGGATAATAGTATTCATCATCCAGGTTTCTATGTTCAATATGGGTTCCTATTTCTACTCCCGGAAGATTTAATTCGTGTTTGCAACGTGAAAGTTCCTGGCATGCTAAATCAATATCCTGCATGGGCAAAGTTCCTAAACCAACAAAGCGGGTAGGGTAGGTTTCCTGAATTTTTGCAACATGGTCATTATAATATTTTGCCCATTCTAGTGTGTGCTCAGGTTTTGCCCAATAGTAGAATAAAACAGGTACAATTGATAATGCCATCATTTGAACCTGGTGTTTATCCATGTGTTCTATGATAGATTCAGGATTCCAGCAAAGTTCATCGATTGCTCTAAAAAAAGTCCCATCAGCCTTCATCATATTTGCTCTGCCGGGCTGGAAATGATCTAAGTAAATGAATTCATCACCATAACCATATTTATCTTTAAGGTTTGGCATAAACTGGGGTAGAATATGAGCGTGAACGTCGATTTTGCTGAAAGATGTCATTTTGCTTTGGTTTTGCTGGTCTGGCAAATTAAGAAAATCCTATTCAAACCTCATATTATTCAAATAATTACAAAAGAAAAGTCCTTTAAGAATCTGATTCTTAAAGGACTTTAAAAGCATTTTATCTCGATTAATAACCGTCTCCGTCTAAAATATTACCTAAGCCGCCTAAAATTCCACCTTCTTCTCTTCTTCCACCTACTGAACCATAACTTAGAATTCTTCCTGCTAATCTAGAAATTGGTAATGATTGAATCCAAACTTTACCCGGTCCTCTTAAAGTAGCATAAAAAACACCTTCTCCACCGAAAAGTGTATTTTTAATTCCACCTACAAATTGAATATCGTAATCAACTTCTTTAGTAAAAGCTACGATACATCCTGTGTCAATTTTTAACATTTCTCCCGGTTTCAATTCTCTTTCTTCAACATGTCCACCTGCATGTAAAAAGGCCAAACCATCACCTTCTAATTTTTGCATGATAAAACCTTCACCACCAAATAAACCTGTTCCTAATTTCTTTTGAAACTCAATTCCAACACTTACACCTTTAGCAGCGCATAAGAATGAATCTTTCTGACAGGTAATTTTTCCTCCTAATCTGTGCAAATCCATTGGAATGATTTTACCTGGATAAGGTGATGCAAATGTTACTTGCTTTTTGCCTGAACCCATATTGGTATAAGCTGTCATAAATAAACTTTCACCAGTTAATAATCTTTTTCCTGCCGACATTAACTTACCGAAAATTCCACTTTGCTGTTGAGAACCATCACCAAAAATGGTATTCATTTCTACGCCATCATTCATCATCATAAAACTTCCAGGCTCTGCCATTACAGTTTCTTGAGGATCCAATTCAATTTCTACACATTGCATTTCACTTCCGAAAATGCGGTAGTCGATTTCATGATTAGTAATCATTTGTTTAAAATTTTGCTTCGAAAATATTGTATTCTACCTGAATGATAAAATAGTTTTGATAAGGGGATGATTATTTAAAAAAGCGGGCATTTTTGATGTTGCCTTAATTCGATTAAGGTTTTCCTTAATTGGGTATAATTCACCACTAATAATTGTTTGAAACTTTAAATGAAGATTTGATTTTTGGTTTAGCAGGAAGAATTATCCAAAGCTTAAATGCCTGATTATTAGTGAGTATTTTTTGGAATCCCCATAAAAAACAAAAACCCGACTGTTTGATTTGCATCAGGGACAACCGGGATCACGATGTAAATATACTTCTTGTTTTTGAATTTCCTAATATTGATTCAAAAAAAAACAAAAAAATATGAATCAAGACGAATTTGAACTGGCCATATCAAAAGCACGATTCGAAAAATATTTAAATGTTACTAATGGTGAATTTGAATTCCTAAATAGCTCCGTGGCTTTAGCCC
>JBMLOK010000211.1:0-1166 GCA_049243005.1 Bacteroidia bacterium
AAGATTATTGGTTGCCAAAAAGATTCGGTTTTGAAAAAAGAAGAGCTCATTTTTCAAGTTTGATTTTAACAGGTCAAATGACACGTGAGCAAGCTTTAGACAGAATTTCAAGACCAGAATTAGATGAGCAAACATTAAAAAACGAATTTGAATATGTTGCTCATAAACTTGATTTAACTGTAGACCAATTACAAGCTATGTTTGAATTGCCAATTACTACTTTTAAAGATTATAGAAACAAACGTCAGGTAATTAATCTTGGAGCTAAAATTTTAACCGCTCTTAAGATTGAAAACAGATTAATGAGATGATAGGAATTTTAAATTACGGATTAGGAAATATCAAGGCATTCGAGAACATTTACAGGAAATTACATATTCCTGTAAAGGTTTTGAATTCTAAAGATGATTTTGATGGAATCACCAAACTAATTCTTCCCGGTGTTGGTGCTTTTGATCATGCCATGACTACTTTCAACCAATCAGGTTTGAGAGAAATCAGTGAAAAAATGATTCTTGAGGACAAAGTTCCTGTAATTGGAATTTGTGTTGGTATGCAAATGCTTGCGGCTTCAAGTGATGAAGGTAAATTGCCGGGTTTAGGATGGATTAAAGGTAAAGTTCATCGCTTTGATGAATCTAAAATCAATTTTGCAACTCATTTGCCTCATATGGGTTGGAATGATGTAAAAGTGAAACCTGATTCTCCAATTTTTGTTGAATTTCCTGCAAATCCAAAATTCTATTTCCTACATTCCTATTATTTTGAATGTGACAATGCTTCAGATATCATTGCTACTTCAGAATATGGTATAGAATTTACCTGTGCAGTGAATCATGAAAACGTTTTCGGAGTTCAATTTCACCCCGAAAAAAGTCATGAATATGGTATTAAATTATTAGAGAATTTTTCAAAAATATAATGCTTAGACCAAGAGTTATTCCCTGTTTACTTGTTCACCAGAAAGGTCTGGTAAAAACAGTTAAATTTAAGGACCCAAAGTATGTTGGCGACCCCATCAATGCTGTTCGTATATTTAATGAAAAGCAATCTGATGAACTCATGGTTGTTGATATTGATGCAACTGCAGATAATGTAGAACCCAATTATCAAATGATTGAAAAATTGGCTTCAGAATGCAGAATGCCTTTGTGTTATGGTGGTGG
>JBMLOK010000212.1:0-5952 GCA_049243005.1 Bacteroidia bacterium
CCACCAATTGTTGTATTTCTTATTGAGTCGATTAAAGGAGAATGATATAATTGAGATATTTCTGTTAAGT
The DNA here is from genome assembly GCA_049243005.1 of Bacteroidia bacterium. Taxonomy (GTDB): domain Bacteria; phylum Bacteroidota; class Bacteroidia; order UKL13-3; family UKL13-3; genus CAISCU01. The sequence continues at coordinate 71 of JBMLOK010000212.1, forward strand.
AACAATATATCAAACAGAAAAAACCATGTTTTAAAATGCCGGTTTTAAAAGCAAAAATTCTAAAGAAATAGTAAACCATCATCGCCCAAATGGCATCACCTAAATAGAGATTTATGGTTTCAGAGAAATAAGATTGATATTTTCTGCTGGCTAATCCTAAAACAATCAAACCAAAACAGATAAATAGATTTTTTAGTTTAAGCTTTTCTAAAATCCAATTCATTGTCTTCTGAATGAATTGCCCAAATATCCATATATACACTTCCGTCTTTATCAAAATATTGATGAAAATTCTGAAAGTGCTTGTATTCACTTGAATTTAGAGTGGTTAAGTATTCTCCAAAATTATTAAATATCACAAATTTTGAATAACCTAATCCGGTTAAAAATTCAAAAATTTCAGTCCCTTTTTCGTTTTGTTTTGCTAAAAAATAAGGGTCATATTCAAAGAAAATTGAAGCTTTCGATTCCAATAAAAATTGCTTTGCACCTCTTATTATTTTGTTATCGAAACCATCTGTATCAACTTTAATCAGTTTAGTATTTTTAAACTCAGGATGACTTTCAATAACAGATGAAATTGTTTTAACTTCAAATCCATTATCATCTTGCTCTAAAAATGCAGTACCTAAGTTATTTACAGGTTTTACTTTACTGGTTTCTTCTCCTACAAAACATTGTTCAATTTGAATGTTTTTCAGGTTTTTTTGATTTTCTTTTAATAGGGGAATAAACTTAGGATTTCCTTCTATACAAAGAAAGTTTGCCTTGATTTTATCCTGAATGATTGCAACTGAATCACCAACATTTGCACCTACATCAATGATGTTTAATGATGGATATTTTTTTGAAATTATTTCAGCTACTAAACCTAAATTTTTGTTATAGGTTGGATAGTTTTTAATATTAAAAGCTAAATCATGGCTCAAATTCATTTTTACCTTTATCCCATTGTAATTCCAGATAATAATTGGGTCAGATATTTTAACCAATATCATTCGGATTATACTTAGAATTTTGCTTGCCCATTTTCCTTTTGATGCAAGAAGTGAATCAAAAACTATTTGTGCTATCATGCCTATAAATAATTAGATAGGGGAGCCTTTTCTCCACTGATCACATCCACTACTTCTTTGTCTTTTGCTTTAAAAATTGCTTCTCTGTCGGATGTAAATGTGAGTTTACCTGATTCATCTCTGTTTTGCCTGAAATTACAAGGGACATAAGTTTCGTCAGGATTTAATTTGCTTAAAGCTCCCATTTTATCATTTCGTACAAAATATGCATTGTTGCCATTTGTATTACTTCCAACAAAACTATAACCTTTTTTATCAGCTAAATGACACATAGCTTTAAGTGAAGCCCCAAAGAATAAATTACTGAAGTGAGCATAACTAACGTAAAAATCATCAGCATAAGGAACACTAATGGCGCCTTTGTTTCCAAAAACACTGTTGTATTCCATGATAACTATTTGTGGATTTACAACGTCAATACATTCCCAGATCCAGTAGTCATTGCCATCAATATCAATATGCAAAATACCAAGCTCACCTTCAAAACCGGCATTTTTTATTGCCTGGTTGATATTTGATTTGGTAACAAATAATGGAATTGCTTTTAAATCATATTTCCAACTAATACTATCGTTTCTTACAAAATCCATATTGGCTTGTGAACCATCTAAAATCAGTCCTCTCCAATTATTATTCATTAAAAGAAAACGAGTATTTGCTTCTAAATAATTACCTACTCCAAATTCTATGAAACTTTGTTCTTTTATATTTAAAAGGTGAATTAGGTATTGAATAATTCCATCATCACCCCATTGCGAAAATGCTGAAAATTCAACCCTTCTTAAATCAGAAACCGGTTCTTTTAAATCAAAGATTCTTTGAACCATTGGCTGAGCAGAAAGAATTTTAATTTTCTCTAATTCCTCCCTTACATATTGGCCGGTTTTCTTTAATCCACTTATATTTTTAATAAAATCTTTCACTACTTATTTAATTTTCTTTTTAACTGTTGCCATGCAAATTTGCCGATTGTTGGGTTAAAAACCTCAAGCATACTAAAATCATCTGCTTTTGTATCGGGTATTATTAAACTTGGATGTTTAATTTGCTTTATTTCAGATGTTTGCATTGCTGCTAATCTGTGATTTGGATTGGTTGTATTTAAGGCACTCGAATCAAAACCAATATTACTTACCAAATTTTCATTAGGTAAAATTGCCAATGCATTATTTTTCCAAAGGGTAAATGTCCATTGGTAATCCCATGTTTCTAATTGTTTTTGAAAGGTTTTGTCTAAAATACCTTCCCAAATTTTTTGCATTCTTTTTTTGTTGAATAATGATTGAAGTCCATTTACTTTTTTAAAGTAAGGATAGTCTTTCATCTCCACATCGTAATGTTTCCATGCTCTTCTCCATGTAGCAAATCCCCAGATATGATTGAGTCTCGAAAAGTAATAATCTCCATCACCTCTTTTTTGTCCAAACTGAAAATTATTCCCCGATATATGCATGATTCTTTCATCATTGGCATATTTGGCTAATAATTCTTCACAAAAACTAAAAAAGCTGAGGTTTGGTAAACAATCGTGTTCGAAAATAATTCCTTGTTCTTCGTTTTCAAAAAACCAATTGATGCCATTGCCTATTGCGTACCTTGGACCTTTGTTTTCTTCTTCAAACTTTGTTTTTACTTCACAATCCCAGTCTATTGCTTTTAGAATTTCTGATTGTACTTTTTTTAAGGTTTCTGATTCACCAACTTTACTTGACCTAGGTCCATCTGAAAACAAATACAGTTTTTTTACTCCAACAAGTTTTATTCTTTCCAATACCTGTAATGCCGTATCAGCTCTATTAAATAGTAAAAGTAAAACAGGAGTATTCATTAAATTCTATTGATTTTTTTGGCATCAACCAATTCTTTGTATTTTTTTGGAAAATAGGTCTTAATGATCAGTTTAACTACAAACATTAGAGGTGCTGCTGCAAATCTTTCTGAAACATAATTACCTATGGCATCATATTTTAAAAATGCTGAATGTTTTTGTTCGATGTATTTTTTTAGCTCTTGAAAATTAGGTGCAGTGTCTTTTTTTATCATCGAAACTGCGGCTACTCTATAATCGTATAATGCTTTGTTGATGTGATAAAATTTATGTCCTTTAAAAGAAAGGTGTAGCCAAAATTCCCAATCTTCAACCCCCATAAAAGGCATGTTTTCATCATAACCGCCCACTTCTTCCCAGGCCGATTTTCGGTAAATTGCACAAGCATCTATGTAATTTCCAATCATCATTTGTTGCAAGTTAAAATCCGGTAGTTCTGTGGTTCCTTTTTTATCACCAAAATAATTTGGATTGCTGTAAACTACCGAAAATCCTGCATTTCTATCTAATATTCTAATTGCATCAGTAATGTATTCAGGGTTAATTCGGTTATCAGAATCCAATGGAAGAATATATTCACCTTGAGCTAATTTTATTCCATTGTTTCTGGTTTTACCTAAGCCCTGGTTTACCTGATGAATAATTCTATAATTTTCTTCTTTTAGTTTATCAAGTGTTTCAATTGTATAAGTATCTGTTGAACCATCATTTACTATAATTATTTCACATAAACCATCAGGTAGTTTTTTCAAACCTGCCAAGGCTTCACGGATGTATTTTCCATGATTATAACAAGGTATGATTACAGATATTCTGGGATTCATTAAACAGATTTTTTAGCAATAACAACATAGTTCATGGTGTTAATAGGATCAAAGAATTTCCTATCTAACCATTCATAAAACAGGTTATGTAAAGTGCGAGTTATTTTTGGGAAGGTCATCCATTTGGGTAATGTCAATAACAAGGTTTGACCTAATAATGCCCATTTACCGCCATTCGGATTAATTTCTGAGATTTCAAATCCTGCTTTTTCTAGACTTAACCTAAAACCATGTTTTGTAAACCTGAAATAGTCGTAAGGCTCTTCATGTAAAGGCCAGTACATTGGTCCCGAAACGATAAAATGTCCACCCGGTTTAAGAACTCTATAAGCCTCATCAACCATGCCTTGAAAATCACCAACATGTTCAATGGTTTGGGTAGAAAAAACGGTATCAAACGACAAACTTTCCAAAGGAATTTCTTGGGCAGGACATAAAACATCAACACAATTACCGGATGATTGGATGATATCGCAACCGATATATGAATCTATTTTACCTTTAAATAATTCTAGGTAGGGTTTGTTTCCGCACCCAATATCTAAAACCTTACCTTTTGCATATTTATTTATTGCATCAATTAATGATTCAATAATAAAAACATGTTCCAAATAGTAGTAGAAATGTTTTTTTATCTGATAACTATATAATCGCTCAGCGTTTACTTCTCTCATAAAACTAGATTTTTATTTACCCCAATTGTTGTTTCTCCAACGGTTTCAATTTCAAAGCCTGCGTCTAATAATTGGGTATTAATTTTTTCTCTGTCAGCAATTTCATCATGAATTTCTATCGCAATGAATTTAATCTTTGAAAGAATGGAGTTATCTTTTTCAAATGCTTTAAATACTTCCTTTTCACCACCTTCAATGTCAATTTTTAGGATATCAATTATTTCAATTTTTTCATCATCGAAGATATTTTCAATCGAAATGCAATCAAAACCATCGGGGTCATTTTCATTGGTTTCAATTAATCTTAATGACCATTCTCTTCCATCTCTAAAATTCGTATCTAGTTTTAATCTAGTTTTCTTTTCCCATAAACCCGTTTCATAAATATGAATATTAGTAATAGAATTTGAATGAAAATTCTCCTTCAGGTTTTTAATATTTTCTTTGGAAGGTTCAATTGAAACTATTCTGTTTATATTGAGATGTTCATTTAAATACAAAGAAGCAAAACCAACATTTGAGCCTGCATCAACCAAATTAAGCCCTTTGTTCTGGCTGTATTTTTTTATCAAGTCCAAAAATGGTTTATACTCTTGGTTTAAAATGACTTGTTCAAATACTAAAAAGTCAGTTGATTTTTTTCTAATTCTATAAGAAATGCCATTTTTTGAAATAATATAGGCATTATTATCAGAATTAATTTCATATGAGTTTGATAATGATGCATTTAGAGCCCTATTTTGTTCTCGTAAGTAACTAGGTATAAATTTATAAAACCTTCCCGGAAGATAGGCCAAAAGCAAAATAGCTTTTTCATTTATTTGCTGAAATGGATTAATTCTGTAGCTCATTATTTTTTCAAATAACATACTTTTAAACTACAATGAAAAAGTGAATGTAGTAGAACATAAAAAAACCTGAATTTCATTTTAAGAAATTCAGGTTTAAAATAACTTAGCAATCTGGCTTTACATTAGTTCACCTTTGTTAAAACTAAGGCTCCATTTTGGCCAGTTGCCGGATTTACATTTACCCAGGTTGCATTTGTTAAGGTTCCAGCAGTTTTACTAAAAGTAGCTGTAGCTGATTGGATTGTATTTGTGCCAGCTCCTGCTCCATAAATATAATTGTATGTGCAAGAAAATTGGTCGCCGGTTAGTGTCCATGTTCCTTTTGCAACTTGATATTCAGCAAAAAATTTTGTTTCAACCAAAACTGAACCATCTTTTTTAACTGTTAATACAAAAGGTTGATTTCCAATTCCAGCATCTCCTTTTACATTGTAGGTTCCTGTCCATAATCCTTCAACGTTGTAAGTTGTTGTGGTTGTTTCTTCATCTTTTTTACAAGATGAAAAAAGACCTGCAGTTAAAATTGTAACAATAAGTAAAGTTGCTGATTTTTTTAAAATGTTTCTCATAGGTTTAGAATTTATTAAATTTAGTGTTAATTGTTTGTCCATTTTGTAGTTCTAGAATTA
>JBMLOK010000213.1:0-1194 GCA_049243005.1 Bacteroidia bacterium
GAAAAAATCATTGGAAGAGAAGATGATGTTTTGGAATTATCGGGTATCAAAATCTACCCAGATTTATTATCAAGAAAAATTGCCTTGTTTACCGATCATTTTACTCGCTATACCATTATTCAAAAATCGGCCACATTGATAGAAATTGGAATTGAATGTGAAAGCAAGGAATTTGAAAAGGCCTGTGAATCCTTTAAAACCTCTATCTCCACTTACTTTACAACATTAGGGATTAGTCAGTTTAGCTTAGAATTTAAAAATGAAATTGAACTGATTCCCGGAAACAAACTCAGAAAAATAAAAAGAATATAAGATGAAAACCAATATACTAGCCATTGAAAAATACCTGCCTAAACATCGTATTTCATCTGAAGAACTCGACAAAAAAATAAATGGCGTTGATGGTAGAATTGAAAAAAATACAGGTGTACAATTCCGCCATAAAGCCTCAGCAGAAGAAACTGTTTCTGAGATGGGTGTCAGAGCACTGAAAAAAGCTATAGATAAAAGCGGCATTCAAATCAGTGATATCGATTTGCTGGTATATTGTGGTGCTTCTTATGATTATCCTGTGCCACATAATTCAGCTGTTATCAAGTCAAAATTAACTGATGATAAAGTTGAATTTCATTGTTTGGATATTGACAGTACCTGTTTGAGTTTTATGAATGCATTGGATATTTGTCAGTTGTATATTCATAGTGGCAGATACAAACGAATTGCATTGGTTTGTTCCGAAATTGCATCTGCTGCATTAGGAACACATGATGAAAAAGTATTCGGATTATTTGGAGATGCAGCAGTGGCATTAATACTGGAAGCATCTGAAAATACTGGGTTTAATCAGAATTATATCAACTTTAAAAATTATACATCAGGAGCTTTATTTGCGAATGTACCCATTGGTGGTTATGTAAACAGAGGAAGGTATTCTTCAGCAGATGATGTTGGTTACTTATTTAAAATGAATGGTAAAGGCATGATGAAATTGATTAAGTCGAAATTCGATCCATTCATACTTGAAGTACAAAAAGAATCAAAAACTAAACTTAGTGAATTTGATGCCATCATCACACATCAGGCCAGTAAATTTGGCAATGATTTTTTCAGGAATACCTATATGCCCAACTCAGATAAAATTGTTGAAACCCTTGCTGATTATGGCAACTGCATATCGGCATCCATTCCACTAGG